>CAKKPR010000149.1:3555-4810 GCA_919901705.1 Thermodesulfovibrionales bacterium
GTGCCGTTACCTGTAAGCGGTTCATAGTCCATGACCGTATCTGCAAGTCCGCCGGTCTTTCTCGCGACAGGAATTGTTCCATACCTCATGGCAATGAGCTGTCCCAGACCGCAAGGTTCATATCCTGACGGCATCAGGAACATATCAGCGCCGGCATATATCTTATGGGCCAGGCTTTCTTCAAACCCAATCTTTACATATACCCTGCCTTTATATTTTTCTGCGGCCTCAGACAATTTCTTATGAAAAATCTCATCTCCCTTGCCGAGGATAATAAGACTTGCGCCTGTTGAAATAATCTCTTCAAGGGCCTCTAAAACAAGGTCAATCCCCTTCTGGCTGGACAACCTGCCTACCATGCCTGCAACAGGCATTTTGATATCCGGTTTTATTGAGCAGTCTTCCAGGAGTTGCAGCTTGCATCTTTTTTTCCCTTCGATATTTATAACGCTGTATTTTTTTTGTATAAGGCTGTCTGACTCCGGATTCCATTCGTTATAGTCTATGCCGTTTACAATCCCTGCAAGAGCTGCCGCCCTCTTACTCAAAACCCCGTCAAGCCCGAAACCGTGCTCCCTGCCCAATATCTCCCTTGCATAGTTGTTGCTGACGGTAGTTATGGAATCTGCGAATATTAACCCGGCCTTCAAAAAGCTTATCTTCCCGTAAAACTCAATTCCCTCAGGATTAAACCATACAGGGTCAACCCCGGTTAACGGCATTGCTGCTGAGGGAGGGAACAATCCCTGATAACCGAGATTGTGAATTGTAATTACTGAAGCAGTCCTGCTGAAGAACCTGTCACGCCTGTACAAAGTCTTAAGATACATGGGCAACAGCCCGGTCTGCCAGTCATTGCAATGGATAACATCGGGTTTGAATTCAAGAGCCTTGCATGCCTCAAGTATTCCTCTGGAAAAAAACACAAACCGTGACGCATTATCAGGATAGTCACCCCGGGGAGTGCCATAGAGATCGTCCCTGTCAAAAAACTCATTACACTCAAGAAAATACACTGCCGCTTTATTCGCCTGCGGACCGCTGCTGAATATCCGCCCTGTAACATTATTGTTACTTACAGGCACCTTGATCTTCAGTCCGGTATTTTTAAGCCTGAATTTTTCCCTTATCCCTTTATAAAGAGGCATGATAAGACATGCCTTTTCCTTCATGCTGTTGTATTCACCAAGCAGCGCGCCTGTCACATCCGCAAGCCCGCCTGTCTTGGCAAACGGCACTGCCTCAGGCGTTGCAA
>CAKKPR010000150.1 GCA_919901705.1 Thermodesulfovibrionales bacterium
CTGGTACGCCTCTTCCAAAAAGTTATTCCGACATCTTTAATTTGTTCGACTTCTTATGGCCATACGATAATCCTATAGATTCATCTACCAAAATACATATTCAGCTCCAAGAAGAAAAAAGGGATACTGTATCAATCAAAGAAATATTAGAACAAAAAATCGGTCCTTTATTTTATCGTGTCAGAAAACGCGATCTCGGGTTAATATCACCTATATTCCATCCTCCCCGTGTTTTAACCATGAACAAATACGAAAAATTAATTTATGATGCTATCGACAAAAAAATAAGAAATTATGCCAAGGAAGATTATTTGAGGAATATAGATTTAGTTATGCGTTTGCGGCGAGGACGAATCATTCGGCTAAGGCAATGCGTCTCGTATATAAAATTGCTATCTACTGCTATTGAAAATTATGATGAATCCATTATTGACAATAGCTCAGATTTAAGTCGAATTATTTATGACTATGGGACACTTGAGCTGCCAGCGAAATTGGAATACCTTCTGGAACTTGTAAAACAATTTAAAGAACAAAATCAGAAAATTGTTATTTGGGCCAATTTTATTGGCACGCTTGAATTAATTTTTAATCAGTTGAATAAAAAAGGATTTTATTGCAAATTAATTTATGGGAAAACGCCAATTGAACAGACCTCGATTGAGGAAGAAGAAACTCGTGAGCGGATTCGCAACGAGTTTGTGGAACCAACCAGTGGCTTAGATATTTTAATTGCTAACCCCGCGGCTTGCGCCGAGTCAATATCACTCCACAAAACTTGTTATCATGCAATTTATTATGACCTCTCATACAATTGCGGTCAATACTTACAATCTCTGGATAGAATTCACAGAGTGGGTGGTTCAGAGACAATGCAAGCGAATTATTATTTTCTTCAATATGAGAATACAATTGATCAGGACATAATAGCGAATTTAAACAAAAAAGCTAATAAAATGTTTCAGGTGATTGATGTTGATTACAATATCTATTCAATGGATATGTTTGAAGAAGGTGATGAAGTCGCGGCTTATGAGCGATTATTCAAAGAATGACGTTACATTTTGAAAAAATATCCTTAAAGCAAATAATAATTTTTTCTGAAATTATTAGTACCACATCTTTGCTTGAAAAAGAATTTATTCAGAAACGTTATCTAAAAGCCGCTTCAAATTTTACTGAGACAGCTGATTTTTTACAAAAAATAGGTTTAATTGCAATAAAAAAAGATAAGCTTATACTGAATCCAAAATACAAATCCTTATTAAAAATTAAAAAAACTTTCCGCCTGCAGGATTTCTTTGTAAATAAACTTATCATTGAGAAGACCATTTATTCTGATTATATCAACGAATACCTATCACAATTCTCCTCTGTGAATGAAAAATATGAGTGTAAGCCGCCTATAGCTCAGAGACTAAAATATAGCGGCTTAAGAAACTTTTTGATGGAGCTCGAATTTTTGACCTTTGATTTTACAAAAAAGAAGTATTTCATTTCAGAAAAATATTCCAATGTTTTTTCGCGCTATAAAAAAACCATCAAACTTTCTCAGAATGATTTCCTAAAAAACTTGCAAAACAAAGAAGAGCTTGGCAGGGCAGCTGAACTACAGATAATTAAATTTGAAAAGGAAAAACTATCACATTTCCCGCTGCTATCTAAAAAAATTGAGCACACCGCTATTGCTGATGTAATGGCCGGATACGACATCAAAAGCTTCGACCTCCAAGCTGCTCAGAATGGTGATAAAATTTCAATATTTATAGAAGTAAAAGCCGTGTCGCAATTGAATTACAAATTTTATTGGACAAGAAATGAAATTGAAAAAGCCGCATTATATAGTAAAAACTATTATCTATATCTAGTACCCATTAATGATAAAGGGCTTTTTGATTTGACGGCCCTCCGAATAATTAAGGACCCTTACGCTAGTACTTACAAAAATAACTCAGAGTGGCTTAAAACCGAAGAACTTTTATCGTTTTCTTTATATGCAAGGTGAGCTTACGCACGCAAAAAAAACTCTGGACCAGCAAACCCTTTATTTGCTATATTAAATAGCTATGCAACCTAAAAGATTGAATATTATCCATCGAGGCGATTGCTCAAAATCTTTATTATCACATTCCAATTTCCCTGATAACAGTGTTGACTTGATAGTCACCTCGCCTCCTTACGCTGACAGACGGAAAAATACTTATGGTGGCGTTCATCCTGATAAGTATGTTGAGTGGTTTTTACCAATTTCTAAACAGTTACAAAGAGTTCTAAAACATAGGGGGTCTTTAATATTAAATATTAAGGAAAATGTGAAGAATTTCGAGCGGCAAACATATGTCTTAGAAATGATTATAGCCCTCAAAAAACAAGGATGGTTTTGGATTGAAGAATATTGCTGGTATAAAAAAAATTCGTTCCCAGGGAAATGGCCAAACAGATTTAGGGATAGCTGGGAAAGATGCCTACATTTTACGAAAGAAAAGCATTTTAATATGTATCAAGACGCTGTGAAAGTTCCTATCGGAGACTGGGCAAAAAAAAGATTTACATCTATGACTGAAAAAGACTTTCTGAGGCATATTTCAAGAACAAATAGCAAGTTCGGTAGAAATGTTTCTAATTGGCTCTCTAGGAAAAAAGTATATCCGCATAATGTCCTTGTATTTGAAAAGGAACATTATAGTGAACCATCAAATTTAATTCGATTAGCTACAGAATGTTCTAATCGTAATCATAGTGCTGTGTTCCCTATTGAACTACCTAGTTGGTTTATAAAACTATTCACGAAAAGAGGAGATATAGTTCTGGACCCATTTATGGGGATAGGCTCAACTGCGCTTGCCAGTATGTTACTCGGAAGAAACTTTGTAGGAATAGAAATTATTAAAGAATACGCTAAAGAAGCCAGAAAAAATATTAAGGAATTGAGAAACCTGAGATGACTGCAAATGAGGAAAAGCATTCGCACTAAGGCATTTAAAGGAGAGTTGTATTACTTTTTAACAGCACTCCACCTACACTATCCTCTCAATCTTATACTCCTCAATAATTTCACTCTTGTAAACAATATCATCAATCTCTTTTAGGTGGCTATCTTTTAATGCACCGCAATACTTGAGTTTACCCACGCCATATGCAGATGATAACTCTTCCTTATTATGTCCGATGATTTTGCTGAAATCCAGCAGGGTTTCTTTTGGGAACCAAGTATACTCACCTGTGCGGATGGTATATGTTTCTATATGAAGCCGCTTGATTCTCTTGTAATTCTCTATCTGAGAGGTTGTGAGGATCAGCAAGACAGGGTCGAGGGAATTGTCCTTGCTGAGTATGATTACAAATTTGTCCTTTTCTTCGCCGTCAGAAAATCTGTAATCCCTCCATAAAAATACCGCCCCTTTAATGCAGATGGCATCGAAAGGGAGGTCTACCACTTAGGCAAATGATTCCTTTGCCTTTGAGGATACCAGAAGAGTTCTGAAACTTTCGAGGGTTTTTTCCCAGTAGTTGAAGTAATCTATGCTGTCAGGATCAAGAGCGTATCTGTAATCTATCATGCCGAATAATTCGGATAGTTTCCACCCTAATTCATCATGAGATTTTTCGGATATCTCCCTCCCATTGTCGTTATAAAACTCATCAGCAATCTTTTTCATTATCACAAGATCCGACTTGCTGAAGATTCGGGGATTAAAATCTATCTTCGGCTCGAATTTAAGCTTACGCTTTCCGTAATAGTCCTCTACTTTGATTGCTATTGCTTCCTTGAATTGCTTCACATAGTTTCTTGTATCTGCCAAGTCTTCTTCGTCAGGTTGATCATTGATGCAGGTTTCTGCTTCAGAAATAAGATTCAACGCCAGAGAAGGAATCGGACCATTTTCCAGTTTGTGATAGGTATCTCCGATGATGGGACGGCCGTAATCATGCATATGCCTGAAATCACTGTAGTATAAAAGCTTCATAAGTTTGACTTTCCCGAGCTTATCAGGAGAGGTATTATTAACGAAAAAGATTATTGCATGGATTAGCTTGTTGATATTAAAGGTGAACATCTTCGCACCTCCTTTTAGTAAAAATAAAAATGCCATGAGATCAGACTGTTATGGCTAATCATCATGACATCGTGAGATTATTATAGCACATTAATAAATCTGTCAACTTGCCTTGGCCTTCACAACCAGCACCGCGCATGAAGAAAGGACTATCACTCTCTCCGCTACGCTTCCCATGAGGAGCCTGTCAAGCCCTGTTCTGCCATGGCTTCCGACAACAATGAGGTCAGCCTTTTTCTCTTTCGCTGCCTCTAATATCGCTTCATAAGGCTTTCCTGCATAAACAAACCCTGTGGTTTTTATGCCCTCTTTTTCAGCAAGGTCTTTTACCTTTTTGACATTCTTTTCCCCTTCATGAAGCTCCTTGTCCGCTATCAAACCCTTCTGCATTTCGGAATGAACAATTGCTGCCTCTTCAGAAGGCACGACAGAAATGACAATGAGATTTGCACCGCATAGTTTTGCAATACTAATTGCCTCGGATGCTGCTGCATCACTATATTTTGAACCGTCGGTTGCGACAACAACGTTCCTGAATTCAAGTTTCGCTGCCCTCGGCACAACAACTACATTGCATGGAGCATGGCCTATGACCCTTGCAGTCACGCTTCCCATCATGAGCCTCTTCAGGCCTGTCCTGCCGCGCCTTCCCATGATTATCATGCTGACCTTATTCTTTTCAGCCTCTTCGACAATGTATTTGTAAGGCTCATCTCCCTGGCGGGCTATTGTCTCGCACTGGACTCCTTCTTTTTCTGCCTGTGCCTTTACTGATTCAAGGTGTTGTCTGGCCTCTTTCTCTGCTTTTTCAACAAGCTGGGGCGCGAGTGTCTCATACTCAGGATTTGTCTCTATAACAGAGACTACTATAAGCTTGCTCGAGCATGACTTTGCAAGGCTTATCGCCTCTCTTATAGCGCCTTCGCTGAATTCAGAGCCGTCTGTAGGAAGGAGAAGTTTTTCAGGTCTTGATGTAGGACATATCTGTGCCATTTTAGTGACCTCCTGCTTTTAAGATACCGCTTGCTGCCAGTGCCAGCACAAGCACTTCAAAAATTGCGATGACTACGTAAGCCGTATCCTTTTTTCTTATCAGAATGGGAAGTATTACGAGATAGCATAAAATGCTCAGGCCTCCGAGCATCGCTATGCCTACAAAATTCAGATAATCCCCTTTGGCAACCAGGGATGTCCAACCCCAGCCGGTCGGTACATTGAAGGCCTGATTGAATTCATGGGCTCTCATGCCCCAGTACGGCACATTTGAACCCTGGGGAATTTCCGAAAGTTTTTCGATCGGCACATAACTTGGCAGTACTCCTGATATGTATAAGATAAAAGTAATTACGAGCAGGGCAAGCCCTATCCACATCCCGATATTTAAAACGCCTGCATATGCAAGCTGCTCTTCT
>CAKKPR010000151.1 GCA_919901705.1 Thermodesulfovibrionales bacterium
AACTATTAAAATCGATGAGACCTATCATAGTGCATTAAAAAGGAACCTCAATGAAGTCGTGATTGCGAAATTGGAATTTGAGGCATACCGTGAGATTGGAAATAAAGTCCTGTTAAATTTTCCTAACTCCTTTTTCTGGCTTTCAGGAACTGCACTCTTTAATGATATGATGGCGCATATGATTAAAGTATTTGACCGAGATGCACAGAGCGCAACCTTCTGGTACATTTTTAGGTGCAAATCAAAGGATATCAAAAAATTCATAAAAGAAAATAATATAGATTTTATGTCTATCTATGACTTTGCTGAAAAACTTAAACAAGTCAGAGATAAGACGCATTTTCATATCGACAAAAAAGGCGTTAAAAATCCAGCAGGCATATGGAAATCTGCGGATATTTCCTATAATGAACTCAAAGCTAATATAGACGCTGTTTATAAAATACTTAATTACCTTCATGTCAATGAATTTGAATTTGATTTTCTCATTCCCAAAATCGATGATTTGCAATACATTATCAAGGCAGCAATTGATGCAGAATATATAACAAAGAAATGAAGATAATTTCGAGAACCCAAAAGAGGGCGGACTGAACTGTCTGTACCGACATAACCGGGTTTACAACGCTCCAATATCCATATCTGCCGTTGGAGTCGCTCCATGTGCCTGTTCTGAAGTTCACCCTCCCCAACCCCTCCCCTCAAGGGAGGGGATACTGAGGTAAGGCACACGGTGCAAACCCAAAACGTTAAACAAAATTATGCCCGCTTTTAAACAGATTGTTTTATAATGATTTATAATGACATTGAGGAGGTGATTTAAATGGCAGGAGTAAAACAGCAGGTTATTCAGATGATTCAATCTCTGCCTGAAGAGGTCTCGATTGATGACATAATGGCAGAGTTGTATTTCAAACTTCAGGTTGATGCTGGATTAAAAGAATTAGATGAGGGAAAAGGGATTCCTCATGAAGAAATTGAAAAACGGATGTCCAAATGGCTTACCGCATAAAATGGTCTCCAAAGGCAGCTTTTCACTTTGAAGGAATCTGTGATTATATCGCAAAAGATTCAAAATATTATGCTGTTCTCTTTGCCAAGAAAGTTGTCGCAATTGTTAAATCACTTCCTCAGTTTCCAAAAACAGGCCGTATTGTTCCAGAATATAACGACGAGAATTTGAGAGAAAAGATTTATGAAAATTATAGAATCGTATATCGAATCAAAGAAGAAGTTATTGAAATAGTTGCAATATGTCATGGAGCAAGGCAATTAGGAAATATTATATAAGCGGACAACTTAAGGGACTTATCTGGATACAAAATTGACTGTGAATTTTGTATAATTAAACCAAAAAGGGGGCAAAAATGCAGACAACCAAGCAAGAGGTAAGCGATCTCATTAAGCGTTTGCCGGATGATTGCACCTTAGAGGATGTTCAATATCATCTTTATGTCCTTCAAAAAATTGAACGAGGGCTGAAGGACGTAGAGGAAGGTCGAGTTTATACACAAGAAGAAGTTGAGAAAAAGATGTCGAAATGGCTCGAAAAGTAATTTGGTCTTTCGAAGCCACTGCTGACCTTGAAGCGATTGCTGACTATATCGCAAGAGATTCTTCTTTTTATGCCGCATCATTTGTTATAGAAGTCCGTGAAGCAAGCCGTTCCCTCAATGAGTTTTCAGAACGCGGCCGCATTGTTCCTGAATTGTCAAATCCTTTCATGCGTGAACTTTTCATAAAAGACCATCGTCTTATTTATCAAATTGAAGAATCTCGTGTTGATATTTTGGGTCTTATTCATGGAAGAAGAGACTTAAAGACGTTATGGAAAAAAGAACAAAGGGGAAATTGACCTTAAACTATCGCCTAACAACAGGCTTTGCTACGCTCCAATATCCAGATATAACGTTGGGTCGCTCCATGTGCCTGTTCTGAAGTTCACCCTCTCCAACTACTCCATACTGAGGTAAGGCGGACAGTGCAAACCCACAACGTTAACGTAAATTGCGTGCGGGAAAAAGAAGAATGATGAATAGATTTTTAAAAACTTTATTTTTTACACTAACTATTCAGTTTATCGGGGTTAATCCACTATGGGCTTCTACCTCGGAAGAATTACTGCTGTTAGGCGTTGTATCTCCTGATGAGGATGGATATGCTTATTTTTTGGCACGTGGTCAAGGAAATAATCTGAATGATTCTTGGACAGATAAGGTACAAAAAGCCATAGAAGAAACCAAGAAATTTAAAGTCTACCAAAAAGGACAACTGGTAGGAATCTTCTCTGTAAAATCCATAACATTAGAAGAAGATGTTTTTTTGCTAATAAATGGTTCAACGCAATTTAAAGGAAAGCGACCCTCTTATAAATTTTTTCTGCCAGCCATATCAGAAAACTTTTACATCAAAGATACTTGTAAACAACCGACTGGATTTGATCCTCACAAATTTTCAATAGACTTCGATTGCGATAAAAAGACTGATTTTTTGCAGGTTGATATCTCGAAAAATATTGCGGTAATCAAGTTGATTTTCGGCAATGGGAAAAGACAGACCATTGACACGATAAGGGGTGGACATATTGAAGGAAAAGAGTGGAATGTAAGCATTGAAGATATTCTGGATATTGATAGCGATGGAATTCCGGAAGTTTTCGCCACACACTATAAATATCCAGTGTGGTCATTAGTGATTTACAAATACGATTCAGGACACTGGAAAAGATTCTTAGAGGGTGGCTGGCAAGGGGATTGAAAAAGAAACACACGCAACGACAGATAATAGAGTGCTTGAGATTAATACCCAAAGGCTACGCCCTTCTTTTGCAACGAAACCGTTAAACAAAATTATGCCCGCTTTTTAACAGATTGTTTTATAATGATTTGTAATGGCATTAAGGAGGTGCAAAATGTCTATACGAACCTTTACCGCCGTTCTTCACAAAGAGGATGACCTTTATGTCTCAGAATGTCCTGAAGTTGGAACAGTTAGTCAGGGATATACGATTGAGGAAGCAATTTCAAACCTAAAAGAAGCAACTGAATTATATCTTGAGGAATTCCCGATCGAAGAAATCCCAAAGTCTCTGATGACGACATTCGAGGCAACTGTTAATGCCTAAGCTAAAAAGGATCTCTGGCGAGAAAGCAATCAAGAGATTAGAGAAACTGGGGTTTCAGCAAGTGCGGCAACGTGGCAGCCATGTTGTGATGAAAAAACAGACATCGGATGAAGAAATCGGTTGTGTTGTACCTCTGCATAAAGAATTGGCAATAGGCACTTTGCGTGGCATTCTTAAACAGGCAAAACTCAGTGTTGAAGAATTCGCAGAGATTTTATAGAAACTTTTGCCCACAACTCCATTTAACATGGTGCAAAGGGGAAAATGAGGGACACTTCCCATATTCTTAATTAAAATAAACGCGGATGCCCGCACCGACAGATAACAGATTTAAGGTTGTGCCCCAAATGCTACGCCCTTCTAAAATTATTTTATGCCATGTTCTTTGTAGAAATGGTAAAATTGGATAGCAAGAAGGAGGTGGATTTATGACAACCACGTTCATAAAGAATAATCTTATAGACCAGATAAGCAGACTTCCCTATGACCTTCAGCTTCGTGTGTTTGACTTTGTAAAAACTTTGATTCCCAAAGGAGTAGAAGGGAAAAGCCTTTTACGCTTTGAAGGGATTATCCCTGCCGATGATTTACATCTGATGTCAAAAGCTATAGAGGAAGGCTGTGACTAGTAAAATGGGGTCAGCGACCATTAACAAGAAAAAACTTGCCCGCACCGGCGTTTAACAACCGGATTTACAACGCTCCAATATCCAGATATAACATTGGGCTCGCCCGATATGTGCATGTTCTGAAGTTCACCCTCCCCAACCCCTGCCCCTCCCGGAGCGGGTCTCCGCGAAGGGTCGCTCCGACAAGGGAGGAGATGCTGAGGTAAGGCGGACAGTGCAAACCCACAAACCGTTAAACAAAATTATGCCCGCTTTTAAACAGATTGTTTTATAATGATGTATAATGGCATTGAGGAGGTGATTTAAATGGCAGGAGTAAAACAGCAGGTTATTCAGATGATTCAATCTCTGCCTGAAGAGGTCTCGATTGATGACATAATGGCAGAGTTGTATTTCAAACTTCAGGTTGATGCTGGATTAAAAGAATTAGATGAGGGAAAAGGGATTCCTCATGAAGAAATTGAAAAACGGATGTCCAAATGGCTTACCGCATAAAATGGTCTCCAAAGGCAGCTTTTCACTTTGAAGGAATCTGTGATTATATCGCAAAAGATTCAAAATATTATGCTGTTCTCTTTGCCAAGAAAGTTGTCGCAATTGTTAAATCACTTCCTCAGTTTCCAAAAACAGGCCGTATTGTTCCAGAATATAACGACGAGAATTTGAGAGAAAAGATTTATGAAAATTATAGAATCGTATATCGAATCAAAGAAGAAGTTATTGAAATAGTTGCAATATGTCATGGAGCAAGGCAATTAGGAAATATTATATAAGCGGACAACTTAAGGGACTTATCTGGATACAAAATTGACTGTGAATTTTGTATAATTAAACCAAAAAGGGGGCAAAAATGCAGACAACCAAGCAAGAGGTAAGCGATCTCATTAAGCGTTTGCCGGATGATTGCACCTTAGAGGATGTTCAATATCATCTTTATGTCCTTCAAAAAATTGAACGAGGGCTGAAGGACGTAGAGGAAGGTCGAGTTTATACACAAGAAGAAGTTGAGAAAAAGATGTCGAAATGGCTCGAAAAGTAATTTGGTCTTTCGAAGCCACTGCTGACCTTGAAGCGATTGCTGACTATATCGCAAGAGATTCTTCTTTTTATGCCGCATCATTTGTTATAGAAGTCCGTGAAGCAAGCCGTTCCCTCAATGAGTTTTCAGAACGCGGCCGCATTGTTCCTGAATTGTCAAATCCTTTCATGCGTGAACTTTTCATAAAAGACCATCGTCTTATTTATCAAATTGAAGAATCTCGTGTTGATATTTTGGGTCTTATTCATGGAAGAAGAGACTTAAAGACGTTATGGAAAAAAGAACAAAGGGGAAATTGACCTTAAACTATCGCCTAACAACAGGCTTTGCTACGCTCCAATATCCAGATATAACGTTGGGTCGCTCCATGTGCCTGTTCGATTTATATAACGAAGCCGATCCCCTTATTAGTTGGAATTTCAAACACATGGTGAAATTAAAGACTATCCGTGGCGTAAATGGAATAAACAGGATGCTCGGTTTTAAAGAGTTGGAAATATTAACACCTCAAAGCTTGATACAGGAGGATAACAATGAGTGAATCAAAGACTATGAAACAGCTTCATTCAATCAGAGAAAAAAACTATGAAAGGATGAAAAAGTTGCCTGTAAAAGAACAAATAAAAATAATTCAGACAGAAGCGGAGCCGCTTAAGAAAAGAATATTAGATAAGATGAAAAAAAGGGAATTGCCAGCAACAGGTAGATAACACAGGCTAAAAGATTGACATCTAAATACTATCACACTTCTTTTGGCCTTGAACGTTACTCTCCTCACTCATACCTCAGCGCTGTAATCGGGTCATACAGCGAGGCCTTCCGCGCAGGATAAACGCCAAAAAATATTCCGACTGCCGCTGAAAACAAAAATGCAAGAACTATAGACCACAGCTCAAGCTGCGTTGGAAGAAACTCTATAAAATATGGAATTATAAATGAAACAGTCCCTGCAAACAAAATTCCTCCTGTCCCCCCAATAAGGCTCAATGTCATTGACTCTACCAGAAACTGAAGCAAAATATCACTGTTCTTGGCGCCCAGAGCCTTTCTGATGCCTATCTCGCGCGTTCTCTCCCTCACAGAGACAAGCATTATGTTCATTATGCCTATGCCGCCGACAACAAGAGATATCGCAGCAATGCCCGCAAGCACCGCCGTCATGATATTCAGTATCTTATTCATGACACCGAGCATTTCGTCCTGGCTCATCACCGTAAAATCTTCCTTCCCTGCATGTCTTTTGATTAGTATCTGTTTGACCTCTTCTGTTGCTTCATGCAGCTCACTGGCGCTCTTGACCTTGATTGTTATATTGAAAAGACGGTCTGTATCGAAAAGCTCCTGGGCTGCAGTGGTCGGGATAAAGACTATATCGTCGAAATCAATCCCCAGAGTCACCCCTTTTTTCTCCATAACGCCGACGACCCGGTATTTGCTGTCACCAATGCTGACAAGGGCGCCGAGGGCGTTCTTGTCGCCGAAAAGGTCCCTTTTAACCGTTCTTCCCAGTATACAGACCTTTCTTTTCGCATCAACCTCGGATCCAGTGATGAACCTCCCTGAATCCACCTTCAGGTTCCTGATGCTGAAATAAGTCTCTGTAGACCCCGCGATAGAGTTGTCCCTGCTTTGATTGAGGTATTTGACCTTTGCAGAGCCGAACATCAGCGGCACTGCATCGTCCACATGCTTTGCCCGCCTCTTGATAAGCAGGGCGTCATCATAGATAAGCTTTCTTACGGTACTCGCCTCTGGCGGATGAAACCCTCCCTTCGCAGAGGTCTTTCCGGGAACCACGATGAGGATGTTGGTGCCGAGGTTTCCAAGCTCCCTGTGTATGTAGGTGCGTGCGCCTTCGCCGATAGAGACAAGGAGTATTACTGCCGCAACGCCTATAATTACTCCGAGCATTGTCAGGAAAGACCTCACCTTGTTGCTCATCAGAGAGTCTTTTGAGACTTTTATGATTTCAATAACATCCATCTTGACAGACTCCGTCCCTGATAGTGATTATCCTTGCCGCCTGTTCAGCTATTTCTTTCTCGTGTGTGACAAGAACAATTGTAACGCCTTCTTTATTCAAACCCCTGAATATATCTATAATCTCCCTGCCTGAACGGCTGTCAAGGTTTCCTGTTGGTTCATCCGCAAGTATTATCGCAGGCTCATTTATCAAAGCCCGCGCGATTGCAGCCCTCTGCTGCTCGCCTCCCGAAAGTTCATTTGGATAATGTTCTGCCCTGTGGGAAAGGCCTACTTTCCGGAGCATTTCCATTGCCCTCTGCTTCCTCTCCTTCGCCAATACACCGCTGTAAAGCAGCGGCAGCTCAATATTCTTCCACGCCGGGAATCTCGGAAGAAGATTAAAGCTCTGAAACACAAACCCTATTTCCCTGTTCCTTATCTCTGCAAGTTCATTGTCTGTTTTCAGGCTTACATCCAAATCATGCAGAATGTATGTGCCTGAAGTCGGCCTGTCAAGGCATCCTATAATATGAAGCAATGTTGACTTGCCTGAGCCGGAAGGCCCCATTATGGCAACAAGCTCCTTTTCGGCAACCTCCAGGTCTATGCCCTTCAAGACCTCTACCGTCACCTTCGGTAAAACATAGGACTTCTTTATGTCCTTGAGGGATATCACTCCGGCTTTTTTGTCTCTTCCACCCTTTTATCGTCAGCAAGGCCTGCCGCATCGGGATTTGAGATTATAATATCTCCCTCCTTAAGGCCGGATGTTATCTCCGTATAACTCCAGTTAAATCTCCCTGTTTCAACAGAAACCAGCCTGGCCTTTGAACCGTCCTTAAGAAAAACTTTCTTCTTTCCATCCCTCTCAAGAATCGTCTGTGAAGGAACCACAAGCGCATCCTTCACACTGTCAATAATAATCTCTATATCCGCAGACATCCCCTGTTTCCTGACTATTCCTTTTTCCCTGAACCTGGTCCTTACCTCAAAGGTCCTCGTCTCCTGCTTGCCTCCAAGGACAACAGGAGATATCATGTATACCGAACCCTTAAAAATCCTGCCTGGATATGCATCCATTGTTATATTGACATCCTGCCCTGATTTCACCTTTGCAACATCTGCCTCGTCTATGAAGGCCTCAATGTAGAGGTCCTCTGTCGAAACAATATTTGCTATAAGCGCCCCTTTTGCAACTGTCTCGCCTATCTTTACGGGCCTTGATGTTATGACTCCGTATATCGGGGATTTTACAAACGAGTAGTCGTAGTTTAATTTCGCAAGCGCAAGCGAGTTCTTTGCCTCCTTTACACCGGCATTGGCAACATCGCGCTCCCTGAACACAGAGTCAATATCTGTCTGTGATACATATCCTTTGTCTTTTAATTCGTTAAGTCTGTTCAATCTCGCCTCAGCCTCTTTAGCGACAGCAATTGCCTTTTCCAGGGATGCCTGGGCAATCTTGAAATTGAGCGAAGCCTCATCAGGATCAATCTCTGCTATTGCAGAACCCGGCTTTACGATATCGCCTTCTTCAATAAAAAGCCTGGAGATTCGCCCAATCCTCTGGGCAGTGACCTTTATTTCCCTGTCTGATTTTATAGTGCCTGTTGACGTAGCAGTTACAGTTATCATAAGTTCCTGCTTTTTTACAGTCACTGTCTTGACCTCAACGGCATTGAAAGCTCTTTTGATAACAAAAATGGTTATCAGCAAAGCAATAACAATAAAAACCCAGAAACCTATCCTCTTGTAGAAAGACATTCTATTTCTCCTTATTAATCACTAAGTTAAATTTTACCATAAAAAAGATACAGAGTTCTCCTGGCAAGATATTTAGGAGGCTATTAAAAATCTGTCATTGCGAGCGAAGCGTGGCAATCTCGCATTTAATAAAATCAATGGGTTAGAGATTGCTTCGTCGCCCCGAAGGCTTTCGGGACTCCTCGCAATGACATGTAGCGAGTTTTTCAACAAGCTGTTAGATGATTTAAATCATAGTAATGCATCCGGAGATAATTTATACTCAATACAAGAAGATACAAAAATTGCAGGAGGACAGATATGGCACTAAGAAATATAATAGAGATTGACGAAGATAAGTGTAACGGATGCGGCCAGTGCGTAGTTGACTGTGCAGAAGCAGCCTTGCAGATTATCAATGGAAAAGCAAAGCTCGTTAAAGAGATATACTGTGACGGGTTAGGCGCATGTATGGGCAATTGCCCGACCGGAGCCCTTAAGGTAGTGCAGAGAGAGGCCGAGGCATTCGATGAGAAGGCCACTGAAAAACATATACATGCAACAAAAAAGGAAAAAGAAGAACCCTGCGGATGTCCCGGTTCAAGGGCCGTTGTTTTTTCCGAAAAAAAAGCAGATTACCAGGGAGAAGCAGAGACGAGACCCGAGCTTTCAAACTGGCCTGTCCAGTTAAAACTCGTTGCGCCGAATGCCCCTTTTTTAAAAGATGCAGACCTGCTTCTGGCAGCAGATTGCACAGCTTTTTCTGCAATCAACTTCCACAGCAGGTTCATTAAAGGTAAAAAACTTTTGATAGCTTGCCCAAAACTGGATGATACACAGCTTTATTATGAAAAACTTACTGAAATGTTCAAAGGAAACGACATCAAAAGCATAACCGTAGCAAGAATGGAAGTTCCGTGCTGCGGCGGTTTGATACACCTGGCAAAAGAAGCCCTTAAAGCGTCAGGAAAGGACATTCCCCTGAATGAGGTTGTTATCGGAATTAAGGGTGATATCATAAGCGAAGGGAAAACCCCTCTGATTCCAAAACTCCAAAAGACATCATAAAAGATAAGCAAGCAAGGTGAATAAAAATACTGTCATGCTTATATAGCCGTTCATATTGAAAAATGCCATATCAAGCCTGCTGAGGTCATTGGGTTTTACAAGTGAATGCTCGTATATGAATAGCCCTGCCACAACTACCATTCCAATCCAGTAAAATATCCCGATGTTAAAAATTATCCCTGTAAATACAAGCAGGCCCCATGCAAAAAAATGAAATATGCCTGAAAACAGCAAGGTTTTTTTGATGCCGAATCTCTTTGGAATCGAGTAAAGGCCGAATGACTTGTCGAACTCCAGGTCCTGAAGGGCATAAAGGGCATCAAATCCCGCAAGCCAGAATATCACCGCAAGGGCCAGTGGCAATATCTGCCAATCCAATGTGCCTCTTACAGCAATCCATGCGCCCAGAGGCGCTGCCGAGAGCGACAGTCCGAGCACAAAATGCGACAGCCATGTAAATCTCTTTGTATAGGGATAGAGGAATACAACTGCAATAGCTATTGGAGAAAGTTTAAGGCAAAGCGGATTGAGCATATAAGCGGCATAGACAAGCACCGCAAACGATATGGTTATAAATATGACCGCATCCATAACCCTAACCTTGCCTGCCGGGATCTCCCTGGCCGCAGTCCTTGGGTTTTCAGCATCTATCTTCCTGTCAATAATCCTGTTCAGCCCCATTGCGCCTGATCTCGCGCCCACCATTGCAACTATAATCCAGAATATCTGTTTCAATGACGGAATCCCAGATGCCGCAATGACCGCGCCTGCCAATGCAAATGGAAGTGCAAAGATGGAATGAGAAAATTTTATTAACTTTAAATAAAGGACAAGTTTTTTGAACAATTTAATCCTCCGCAATCTGAGTATTTCATAATAACATAAGACGATTTTCTCTTTCTCTTTTTACCCGAATGTGCTATATTCCCTCTATGAAAGCAGTAAATACCGGGTTGGTATATTAATTGTTATCTGGCGAAAAAAGACAAAATAGCAACATGAAATTAAGTATTTTAAAGGTATGCAGCACCCATAAAAACGCCGCGTCCCTGAGGCGAAACAGCAAAATGGGGGAAGAAATGAATCCCGATGATCTAAACTCAGACTTACAAATACTTACC
>CAKKPR010000152.1 GCA_919901705.1 Thermodesulfovibrionales bacterium
AATTTAAAAGTATAATGATTAGCTCTGAGGCAAGTCAAGGCAACGAATTCTCCTGCTGCAAACTGCGATTCAACCTGCCCCTCTAAGTTCTTCCTTTATCACTTGCTTACTTGCTGACTTCAAGAACGCTTTAAGGGGACAGTTCTATTTAATTGAAATTCCTTCTCTCCACCAGTTGCAAATGTTTATTACATAACATACTCCTCATTTGGTGAAATTTAAGATAACTGCGTCTTTGCCGGTGGAAGCCGCAATAATTATCTGAAGCCTTTAAAAATTTTCGACCTTCAGTCCCTTAATCTTGCTGTAATGACTCATGTCAGATGTTACGACTGAAAAACCGAGAGAAACAGCAGTAGAGGCAATAATGAGGTCATGGGCTCCGATGTTTATTCCTTTCTTTGCAAGTGTTGCCCAGACCCTCGCATAAATCCTTGCGGCGCTTAAATCAAAAGTATATATGGGGAAAGTCTCTATGATTTTCTCAACAAAGGCCTCTCTCTTCAACCTTCTTTTCTCAGAATCAGCCCTGTACACGCCATGCAAAAGCTCGGATACTGTTATTACGCTAATCCCGAACTGTTCGCCTTCCCGGCCTCCTGTCAGCTTTTCAAGCTGGAATGAGCCGCG
Source organism: Thermodesulfovibrionales bacterium (assembly GCA_919901705.1). Classification (GTDB taxonomy): domain Bacteria; phylum Nitrospirota; class Thermodesulfovibrionia; order Thermodesulfovibrionales; family UBA1546; genus SCSY01. Next base: position 631 of record CAKKPR010000152.1, read on the forward strand.
CTCTATAGCAATTAGAACGCTGGTATCGAATATTACGCCCATCTGCTTTTCTCAGGCATGGGCGGCTGACGCTTTATAATCTCTTTTAAGTCTTTCTCAAAATAGTCTGCCTCCTCGCCGAGGCGTGGAAGTTTTGCCAGTAAACCCTTTAACTCGCCGAGTGTTCTCTCCTTTACATGTTCCTCAGCAGGGCTTATAAAGGCAATAGGTTTTTTGCCGCGCAGGATCGTGTAATGGTTTCCATTGTATTTGACTGCATTTAATATTTCCGAAAATTTCCTTACAGCTTCGGTGGCGGTAATTGTTTTATCCATAGGCTTATCCTTTCATATAATCTGATAATCATATTTTACATATTTATGAATTTATTGTCAATTTCGGAAACAGATTAATACACCGCTTCTATTTCCACACCCTCCCTAATCATTCCCCATAGTCCATCTACTGCCTCAAATGAAAAGGCACGCTTGTGGACACCACTCCTTTTTTGAACAGCAAAAGCCCTTTTATAAATAGCGCTGTCTGGTTATGCAGGAGGTGATGCCACCACCTTGATGGAACAAACTCAGGGAGCACCACGGTAATTACACTATCCTTGTATACATTCTGTACTTCATCTATATACTCTATGAGCGGCTGCGTTATGGAGCGGTACGGCGACTCAAGTATAATGAGCTTAACTCCCATGCAGTGCCTGTCCCATTTCTGCTTTATCCTTGCTGTTTCGATAGGGTCAAGGCACACATAGACTGCGGACACATCATCGGAGAGGGCCTTTGCATACTTTACCGCATTGACGACTGCCTGCTGAATGCCGGAAATCGGAATGATAACGGAGTGGTGCCTGTACTCTTTCTCCCCTGTTATGCATTTTTCGAGAGAGAGCTGCTCTGCGGCAGAAAGATAATGCTGGTGTACTTTCCGGGTTAAATAAACCAGAACCGGAATAGCGATGAGCACTATCCAGGCCCCGTGTGTGAATTTTTCGACCGCGATTACTACAAGGACTATTCCGGTGGTGACGCCGCCTATGCCGTTTATAACAGCGCTTTTGAGCCAACCCTTTCCTTTACCTTTAAGCCAATGTCTGACCATTCCAACCTGGGACAGGGTAAACGCCGTAAATACGCCAACCGCGTAAAGGGGTATCAGGGAATGCGTATCACCCCTGAAAAGGATTACCAGAAGGGACGAAAGAAAACTGAGTATCAGAATACCGTTTGAGAAAACAAGTTTGTCGCCGCGGTTCGATAACTGCCTCGGCAGGTAGCGGTCGTCTGCCATTATCGAAGAAAGGCGCGGGAAGTCGGCAAATGAAGTATTTGCGGCAAGGATGAGCACCAGCATTGTGGCAAACTGGATAGTGTAGTAGATAATCCCCTTGGAAAATACTGCCCTTGCCAGCTGAGATACCACAGTCTCGTTTGGGTTAGGCAGTATCCCGTAATAATTGGCGAAATAAGCTATGCCGATGGTGAGTATTGCCAAGGTAACCGCCATCCACACAAGGGTGATGCCGGCGTTTTTTGCCTCCGGCGCCTTGAACGCGCGGACCCCGTTTGAGATGGCCTCGATACCGGTAAGAGTGGCGCACCCGGAGGCAAATGCCTTTAAGATTATGAACACAGGGAAAATGCTTGCCGCAGTCCCTGCAACCTCATGATACTGGATGCGCGGAAGCGAAAAGGATTTCGTAAGGCTTGCCGCTATGAGCAGAAGCAGGCTCCCTATGAAGATATATACCGGTGACGAAAACACCTTTCCTGACTCCCTTACGCCCCTCAGATTTATTATGGTGATAAACAGTATGGACGCAATGCACATTGTTACGGTATAGTCCCGTGTCGCAGGAAACGCCGAGGTAACAGCGGCTATTCCTGCGGCCACACTGACCGTTACCGTAAGAACATAATCTATAAGCAGGGCCGCTCCTGCAACAAGCCCTGGAAGCACGCCGAGATTATCCTTGGCAACTATATATGCCCCTCCTCCTGAGGAATATGCGTGGACGGTCTGGAAATATGATATTGCCACTATCGCAACGAGAATCACGATGGCGATGGCAATAGGAACTGTATAACTCAGCAGCGCAGCTCCGCCAACCATAAGAGCAAACATTATCTCTTCAGTTCCATAAGCGACTGATGAAAGCGGGTCCGACGAGAACACAGCAAGCCCCACCTTTTTAGACAAGCGCTCGTGTTTCTCCCTGATTGTTTCGATAGGCTGTCCGATGAGAAAACTCTTGATAGACATAAATCCTCCTTCCTGGGGCAGTCAGGAGGAAATATAAAAACCGCCTGGGCGGCGGTCTTTATTTCGGCCTTTGCCCTTCCAAACGCCTGCGAGGTTAGCTGACGGGCTCGGGAATGGAAGTTCCCTATCCTTTCGGAATACGCCCCATATTCTGGGTCCCCCGCGTCCATTCTTTGAATGGACTTCGGCTGCTATTTAATTTTAATTTACTCCTTCCACTGTGAATTGTCAATAGTCAGAATTACTTCGATATCGTGCCATAAACTTCCTCAGCTCCTCTGCAAAAAAGACCAGGAACATAAATGGAATTAACAACAGCCAGACGCTTAAAGGGATAGGCGCTGTTTTGAATATCTTATTTCCCCATGGATGATAGACAATAAATAATTGCAATAGCAATTCAACTGTAATGCCGATAAATATAAGCTTGTTTGAGAAAAATCCTATGCTTAATGCCGGTTCTCTTGATGAACGGCATGCAAAGACATTCCCTATCTGCGTGATTATTATTGCAGTAAGGCAGGCTGTTGTTGCCTGCATATAAAGAACATTATTAGTTGGAAGCATCGTTCCCCACGTCCATCCTCCGCCATACAATATCCAGAAAAATCCGAACATGCAGGCAATTGCCTCTATCGGCCCTAAAAACAGATAAGCCCTGCTGATTAGCGGCATGTTCAGCAATCGTTCTTTTGCCTTTCTCGGCGGCTGCTTCATTATGCCCGGCGTCGGTTTTTCGGAACCGAGCGCAAGTGCGGGAAGCATATCAGTCCCAAGGTCAATCGCAAGTATCTGCATTATTGTCAAAGGCAATGGAATCCGCAAGAGTATGTACGCAAGATATGGAACTGCCTCAGGGATGTTCGATGCAAAGATATATGTTATGAATTTTTTTATGTTTTCATAAACGGTCCTTCCTTCTTCAATAGCATTCACAATGGTTGCAAAGTTATCATCAAGCAAAACCATGTCTGAAGCCTCTTTTGCGACATCAGTGCCTGTGATGCCCATCGAGACACCGATGTCCGCCCTTTTCAAGGCCGGTGCATCATTCACCCCGTCGCCTGTTACAGCAACCCTTTCTCCCTGTTCCTTGAGGACATTAACGACCCTGAGTTTATGCTTTGGGGTCATCCTTGAAAAAATTACCTCTTTTTGCGATAAAACATCCAGAAGTTCTGAATCCGTCATCTTCAGAAATTCAGCGCCTTCTACTATCGTTGCCTTTTCCTTAATAAGTCCTATTTCCTTTGCAATTGCCAGCGCTGTCCTTGAACCGTCCCCGGTGATCATGATTATCCTGATGCCTGCTTCCCTGCATTTTTGTATTGCCCCTGCAACTTCAGGCCTAGGCGGATCTTCAAGCCCTATGAATCCCATAAAAATCATATCCCTTTCAGCCTCTTCCTTATTTGCAATAACTTCACCACTCTTTACTTCCCTGTATGCGAATGCAAGGACCCTTAATCCTTGATCCATCAATGAATGATAAAGCTCAACTGATTTTTCTTCCAGGGCTTTATTAAACGGCACAATATCTTTACCCTTGAAACAGTAACTGCTTATCTGTAATATACTTTCAGGCGCTCCCTTTGCCAGTACATAAGTAGCATCACGCATCGAATTTATTATGCTCATCCTCTTCCTGTCAGAGTCAAAAGGGAACTCCTTAAGCCTTTTATTTTCAATATGGCCGATGCTATCTACTGCTGCTTTATAAAGCGCGACCTCTGTCGGCTCTCCTTTTAGATTCCCCTCGGCCTCTTTTGTGTTGTTACAGAGCAATGAGATATGGAACAAAGAGATTCCCTGAACTTTTTCAGGTGCATTGTCACATAGGCCTGCAACCTTTTTCACTTCCATTTTATTCTGAGTCAATGTACCTGTCTTATCAGTGCAGATAACCGAGACCGAGCCAAGGGTCTCCACTGATGCGAGGTTTTTAATCAAGGCATTTCTCTTTGCCAGCCTCTGGCTGCCCATTGCAAGGGCAAGCGTTACTGTTGGAAGCAGGCCTTCAGGAATAAGGGCCACTGTTATGCCAATGGCAAATATAAAGTTTTCCCAGAAAGTCCTTCCTATCACAAATCCAAGCAGGAAAAAAAATATACCGACTGCAGCAGCTATCGTAGCCACAACCCTTGTCGCTTTTACAATCTCTTTCTGGAGGGGGCTAAGTCCTGGCTCAACAGCGCTTGTCAGGTGAGCAATGCGGCCGAACTCTGTTCTCATGCCCGTTGAAAAGATAACTCCTTTTGCAGAACCGCTGACAACCATTGTGCCTGCAAAAGCAATATTTTGACTGTTTATCAATTCTCCTGAGAAAGGCTCTTTTATTCTTCCGACAGGCTCTGATTCGCCTGTCAAAGGAGCATTGTTCACCTTTATCTCATTCGTTTCTATGATCCTGATATCAGCAGGGACTTTATCGCCTTCCATAAGAGTTACCACATCACCCGGGACAACCTCCCTTGCAGATATCTCTGCCTCTTTCCCGTTTCTTAAAACCCTCACATAGAACGGCAGGAGTTTTTTCATTGCCGCAAGAGCCTTTTCCACCCTGTATTCCTGGATAAAAGCAAAGATTGCATTAATGAATATTACCCCGACTATCGCAAGGCCGAGGGTGAGCATGCCTTCACCGGGATGAATGTATTCGGACAGGAAAGAAAACAGCGCTGCCACCCAGAGCAGAATAGCAAGAAAATGTGTAAGCTGGCTTAAGAATTTGAAGATAAGCGGTTTTTTCTTTATCTCTTCAATTTCGTTATAGCCGAATTCCGCGAGTCTCCTTTTGGCCTCTTCCTCTGACAGGCCATCTTCTGACGTGACAAGAGTACGAAAAACCTCTTCTTTTGTTAGATCGTGTATCTTCATCTTATCTTGTCATTGCGAGCCAAAGGCGTGGCAATCTCGGCTTTAGATTGCTTTGTCGTCCAGAAGGCTTTCGGGACTCCTCGCAATGACACTTTGTTGTTCAATCTTCATGCCTTGGCTTGAGGATTATTAAATCACACGGTGTTTCTCTTAAAACCACTTCCACGGGGTTACCTTTGAATATCGAACTCAGCAGACTTCTTTCGCTCGACCCCATGATAACGAGGTCAAATCTTTTTGCAGCAGCCTCGATTGTTATGCTCCTCCCAGCCCTCCCGGGGATCAGTCTTTTTTCATGGATGATTTTATATTTATTGAGCTGTTCCATAAAATGTGCTGTATCCTTTGATATTTTCTTTTCCCATTCAACAGGCGTGAGATGCACTTCACCGTGAAAAAAACTTGTTATTGGTTTGGTTGCATGAAGAAGGTATATATTGGAGCCGAATGCGTTTGCCATTGCGGCTGAGAAATATGACCTTTCAGCAAGATGGTCAATCCTTGCCTTGAGGGGGACAAGGATTTTTTTGGGGTGTATCCTTCCCATATGTACAACCCTCACCAACGCAACAGAACATGGAAGCGCCAATGAAAGATCCCTCGCAACTGTCCCGGCATAAAATCTTTTTTCAACATCCTCTCTCCGCGTTGCTGCAAAAGCAATGTCTATCTCTTCATGCCTGACGATTTCACTTATCTTTTTCACGGGGTCGCCTGTCTCTGTTATTGCCTCGACGTCTATAGCCATCTCTTTAGCATCGATGAATATTCTCTTCATGGCTTCTTCTGCCCTGTCAAAGATAGCAACCTGCCGGCCTTTCCCGGCAACAAAGCAAAGATACAGTTTGGCGCCAGCAGCCCTTGCAAGGTTCATTGCATACCGGGCTGCAATCTCCGAATTCAGGTGTTCATTGACCGCAGTAAGTATTCTCTTGTACATACAAAAATTATACAGCTATACGGTTTGATTTCCAAGCAGTTAAAGAAGGCATAAAAAAAAGGAGGCATGTTAAAATGCCCCCTTTTTTAAAATTCTTATCGGGTTAGGGTTTCTGGATAAAAACTTCCCAGGAGTCTTGACCTTCAAGCTTTACTGATTCAAGCTTAAAACCCTGTTTTTCAGCCCATTTTGGCAATGAGTCTTCTACTGAGGCAGGCGCATCGCTGAGTACCTTTAAAATCTGTCCGCTGCTCAGTTTCTCCATAGCCTTCTTTGTAAGAACCAGTGGATAGGGACACACCCTTCCCAGAACATCGAGTGTCTGATCCGGTGTCTTGCTGCTTAGTTCACCCATTTTTATTAACCTCCTTTTTTATTTGAGTGTCAGTGTCAGTGGTTAGTGTCAGTTTTTCTTTTGCTAACACTGTCACTATTCACTGTCACTATATTTTAACTAAAAGAACATCACGTGCTTTGATTCTTCAATAGCCTTTTGTATTTCAGAATAAGGCACAATCTGTAATTTCTTATCAGCGCCCATTTCCTCTGCATCGGGCAGCGAATCTTCGGGAATGCCGTACTTTGCCAGGTCTTCCTTGCATATAAACACATCGAGGTCAACAAGAAGGGCGTTTTTAATATGGGTCTCTGAACTTGTTACACCATACATATCCATTGCCTTCTGGCCTTTCTGAAGACCCAGAACTCCTTCACCGACAAAGCATAATGTCGGCGTTACCAGCTCACCGTCTTCAAGAAGTATTTCTACAGTCTGATACGAAATGGCATGGGTTATTCCAAGCCTCGAGGTCTCACCTTTATACTGGGGTTTCTGCACTATGAAAGCAAGTTTTACATTTTCACCCATCTTATTCACCTCCTATCTGGAGAACTCTGTCCGATTTATGTACCTTTGCAAGATACCAGTGCATTGCATTCCACTGCACCTTCTCTATGGCGTCAGTTTTCTGAATACCTCTTGCTACAGTACATGCCTCACACGTACAAATCTCTACGCCCTTTGCAAGAAGAGCAGTCAGATATTTTTCTCCTGTTGAATAGTCTTTCAGGTGCTTCTGATGATTCTTGACTGAGCCTGTTGCGTTCCCTGAAAACCATATATTCACCTTGTGTCCTTTAGTCGCTGCAACATCGGCAAGTTTCAAGGCAAAGTCATAAGTCATATTTCCTACAAGTCCAGGAAAACATCCTATTGTTAAAGTTCCCATAATATTCCTCCTATAACCATGCTAACTTCTCATATTCATTGAACATGAGGTCTACCAATTCACCATAATTAACAACCTTAACCCTCTTGTCAACATCGCTATCCTTAATCCCTCTTGTCTGCAGGTCCTCTGATAAGGCGTAAAGATTCGATGTTTTATCCAGCACAGATGAAGATTTTCCATTTTCTTTGAGCGTTGCGTGGTAAACGCCATTCATCACAAGTATAATACCCAGCTTGTCGGCTTTTAACCTGTCCAGAGTATCAACCGTAAGTTTAAAATCACTAACAAACACTCCTAATTTCATACTGTCCCTCCCATCATTAGATTTTTTGTAAAAAAGAAGTCTTACAAGGTTAGATTTTATACCAAGTTAGGAGTTACTTTGTCAATAATAAAAACCATATAAAGTAAAATTGTAATTTTAGGTTCGAAATATCTTTATAATTCAGGTTAAAATTATTAATGGACAGGTTCAGGCTTTCAACATCCTTTACCCCAAAGGGCGACCAGCCCAGGGCGATAGAAGAGCTTACCCTTGGAATAGAAAAAAAACTCATGCATCAGGTGTTGCTCGGGGTTACAGGCTCCGGCAAGACATTTACAATCGCAAATGTAATTGCAAATGTGAACAAACCTGCGCTCATTATTGCACATAACAAGACACTCGCAGCACAGTTATACGGTGAGTTTAAGGAGCTGTTTCCTGAAAATGCCGTGGAATTTTTTGTCAGTTATTATGACTACTACCAGCCCGAGGCGTATATACCGACCACTGACACATATATTGAAAAAGACGCCTCTATAAATGACGACATTGACAGACTGAGGCATTCAGCAACAAGGGCTGTGCTTGAAAGAAGAGATACTATTGTCATTGCATCTGTATCATGCATATACGGCATCGGCTCTCCAAAGGATTATATGGATATGCACCTGAAGCTGGAGGAAGGCATGCATACAGAGAGAGACGAAATATTAAGAAGGCTTGTCGAGATGCAGTATAACCGCTCTGATATTGATTTCAGAAGAGGCTCATTCAGGGTGCGGGGAGACATCGTGGAGATTTATCCTTCGGTCTCTCTGGATAAAGGCTTGCGGGTTGAGTTTTTCGGAAACGACATAGATGCAATCAATGAATTTGATCCCCTGACAGGAGAAAAAATCAGGAAACTTGAGAGGGTTGCATTATTTCCAAACAGCCACTGGATAACACCAAGGGAAAGGCTCGAACCTGCATTAAAAAGAATAGAAGATGAGATGAAAGAAAGGGTTGAATTCTTTCTGAAGCAGGGCAAGGCAATCGAGGCTCAGAGAATCGAACAAAAGACACGGTTTGACCTTGAGATGCTGAAGGAATTTGGTTATTGTCACGGCATCGAAAACTATTCAAGGCACCTGAGCGGCCGGGCCGCAGGCGAACCTTCATACACACTGATTGATTATTTCCCTGAGGACCTTCTGATTGTGATAGACGAATCCCATGCGACTGTGCCGCAGATAGGCGGCATGTATGAAGGCGACCGCTCAAGAAAACAGACGCTCATTGATTACGGCTTCAGGATTCCATCAGCGCTCGACAACAGGCCCTTGAGATTCACGGAGTTTGAACACAGAGTAAAACAGGCAATATATATATCTGCCACACCCGGGCCTTATGAGCTTGAAAAATCAAAAAGGAGAGTCGTGGAGCAGATTATCAGGCCAACAGGCCTGCTCGACCCGAAAATAATAGTAAAACCTGTATCATCCCAGGTAGACGACCTGCTCTCGGAAATCAGAAAACGGGCGGAAAAAGGCGAACGCATACTTGTTACAACCCTTACAAAGAAGATGGCAGAGGACCTGACTGATTACTATGCCAATCTCGGAATAAGAGTAAGGTATCTTCATTCCGGAATACACACGCTTGACAGAGTGGAGATAATAAGAGACCTGAGGCTTGGAAAGTTTGATGTGCTGATAGGGGTAAATCTTCTGAGGGAGGGACTTGACCTTCCTGAGGTATCCCTTGTTGCCATATTCGATGCTGACAAAGAAGGCTTTCTTCGTTCAGAACGCTCCCTGATACAGACAGCCGGACGCGCTGCACGCAATATAAACGGAGAGGTCATCCTGTATGCAGACAATATCACAGGTTCGATACAGAAGGCTTTGTCTGAGACCGAAAGGAGAAGAAAGATACAGGAAAAATATAATAAGGAGATGAATATCACCCCGGAAACTGTCAAGAGCAACATAAAAGACATACTGAGTTCAATCTACGAATCAGATTACTGGACAGTTCCTGTCGCTGCAGAGGAAACAGCTGGATATGGATATAATGATGCCGACCTTAAAAAACTTGAAGAAGAGATGAAAGAGGCGGCAAAAAAACTGGAATTTGAACACGCGGCAAAGATAAGGGACAAGATTAAGGAAATAAAAAACAAAATGCTTGTCATGGGGATAAAAGGAGAGAAAGATTGAACCACAGAATTCTAAATTCCAGGACAAACACTGTTGTAGGATTTAACACTTTCCTGGAATCTCTAAAAACCAGGGACATTATTTATATCGGAGAATTGCACCAAATTCCGCAGGTCTTATCATTTCAGGCAGATGTGCTCTCGGGCCTCCTGAATGAAGGCTTTAAACCAGCCATAGGCCTTGAGATGTTCAATGTCCTTCAGCAGGAAATGCTTGATTATTATATGGCAGGGATTATACCCTCCGGACAATTCTCGAACCTTTATGAGCTGGGGCCGGAAGGCTTTGATCTCAGTCACTATATAAAAATTATTAAGATTGCAAGAAAAAACAGGCTTACGGCAATCGGCCTGAACATACCAAGAAGCATTGCAGCAGCTGTTGCAAAACATGGATTGGACAAAAGAGAACTCGAATGCTTTCATCTGAGAGAAGACGAAATAAAAAATTGCAGCAACCAATATAAAAAATCATTAAGCAACATCTACAGAAAACATCCGCATGCTGAGATAACGGAGGAAAATTTTATCCTTGCGCAATCAATCAAGGATGAGATGATGGCAGAGACTATAGCGCATCGAATCACATCTGACAAGGCGCAGATGCCGTTTATCGTCATAGCCGGCAGGGGGCATATGGAATACGGGCTTGGGATACCTGAGAGGGTAAAACAGAAATTGAGCACAGCAGGAAAATCTGTATCAGATATCATGATAATCACTGCCTATGACGATGAACCCATTAAAAAGGGAATGGCTGATTATATGCTTTTGATTTAAAACCAGTTCTGATAAAATAACTCCAGCCATTGGGAGCGCATAGGGCTCTGGTGTCCCTCCCGGACTTCAAATCCGGTGTTTCCGGCCATAAACCGGAAGGGTGGGTTCGATTCCCACACGCTCCCGCCAAGATATTACTTGGTTTACTTTGCTTTTTTGATGTGTTAAGTTAATTTCATGAAGAAACTCAGTCCAAAAGAAATAAAAACAATCATGAATACCATTGTCAAACGACTGGTGGATAATCTTGATATCGAGAAGATAATACTTTTCGGTTCATTCGTCAAAGGTACATTTACCAAAGACAGCGACATTGACCTGCTTGTGACTTTGAACACTAAGAAAAAAGGAATTGAACGTTACGCGATGGTCAGTGAGCTTTTAGAGCCACGGACAATACCGATGGATATAATAGTAAAGACTCCAACAGAGCTTAAGAAAAGGGAAAAATATTTCGATCCATTTATTGAAAATATTCAAATGAGCGGAAAAATCCTCTATGAAAAAAAGGTTAATATCCAGTGAATTTAGAGAAGCCTTGGAAAAGTTTAATAATGGAAGGAATAAAAATCGGGTAAGCGAAACGAAGTGAAGTTTACCGCTCCCGCCAGTTTTTTCTTTAATATCAGAAGAGCTATCTCTCATAATTTTACATAATAACCGTGAATAGAATCACTTTTTGAAATGTTTTTTTGCTTCAGATTTTTCCACTAATTTTGATACTGAAAAGAACTTCTGAAAATTCACGACTTTCCCTTGTAATCCGAACTTTTCAAAAACTTCAAAATAGTGTAAGTTATTATTGGTATTAAACATCTAAAAAATAAATATAACCGAAGGAACTGATGGATAACTCTACGTTAACAGTAGTAGGCGTGATTATTGGGGTAGTAGGCGTGATTCTTACAGCGATATTTGGTGTTTGGAGCCCTGCTCGCAAAAAGAATCCAAAAATGAAAAAGATAAGTGCTGATGAACGGCTTCAAAAGATAAACGAAATTTTATATCGCATTGGTAGTATCCATATTAATTTAAATGGCGTTGCATTTATATTTATGCCAAATGGAGAAATTATTTTTGGGGCTGGTTGGGTAAATAAGGAATGGCTGGAATTATTGAAAGAGTTTGTTTCACAAAATAAAGATGTTAAAATTGCGCCTTCTTCAGTTGGTGAAGAATTTTACTTATCTGATCTTATAACAGGAAATAATATCAGAATTCCGCTTCATCCCGTGAAGGGAATGACCATTGATAAAGACGGCGTTGCAATAGGCCATATGTATATTTTTACAAAGTATTAATTCATTGATATAGCGAATGTCATTAATATTAACACTGCCGAAAATTACAAGGCAATTGAAATTGGGCATTTCTTCCAGCATTCCTCAAAGTAACACCTTTTTGAACCGCGTTTGTTTAGAGGTGTAATCTTCAAAATTCATAACAGGGCGCAAATGAACTAAATTATAGTTTCCGCTAAGAGGTTAAAGGGAAAGCCGAAAAGCTTAAAGTCTGAGCGCAACAGGATGTACGTTCCGATATATATAGCATCTTCTTGACAGCTATTTTATTGTTGGCATATAATACCTACAGAATATGGACGCTCAGCTAATCAGGCTCGATAAGGTTATAGATGAACTTGGTAATACCATTGAGATTAAGATGTGGCAATTACCTGAACCTACAGAAGATAAACCACATGGCTATAAATATTCCCTTGTTTATGTTATAGAAAATGAGAGAATAATAGGCTATGACAACGCAGAAGGCAAAGGAGACCACAGGCATATTAGAGAACTGATAGAGCCATATCATTTTATCAGTCTCAAAAAATTAGCTCACGATTTTTTCAGAGATATTGAAAGATACAAGAGAGGTGAACTATGAAAGTAAAAAAAATCAAAATCGGCATTAAAGACTTGAAGACAGCACTGGAAGATTTTGTTAAAACAGGAGAGGCTATTGAGCGTGGAGAGAAGGTCAAGAAAGAGAGCGGTGTTTATTTCACCAGCTTTGAGGCGTTCAGAAAGATATTAACTCCTAAGAGACTTGAACTCCTGCATACAATCAAGACCCGGAAGCCTTCATCTATCCATGAGCTTGCAAGGATGGCTAAGAGGGATGTTAAGAATGTGGCAGATGATGTGAAATATCTCGAACAGATAGGATTGATTGAGAAGAAGGAAACAGATCACAAAATAGCGCCTATGACTAAGTATGACCGGATAGCATTAGAGATAGCCGTATAAAGAATTCAGGGGATAGCGCCAGTTGATCGCCGGGCGCGATAAGGTGATGACTTCTGCTCACTTTCCCTTGATGATTCACTTGTTTTTTCTAATGGAATCAAGCATTGATTCCCCCTAAAAACCGTCAGCGAAGCGTCAGTAACTCCTATTTTATACAAATCAAAATTTCACCAATGTTTTTGCTACACTTAAAAATGTCAGTCCGGCTTAAAATTCATGACAAAAAGCAAAAGAACTAAATCATAGTTTCCGCTGAACTGCCGTTGCAAATATCTTGATTGGTTGAATATAATGATGGCTGACGGCGTAAGTATGGACCTGTTAAAGGAATGGTTTGGACACACAAATATACAAAATGGGCCTGAGTCCTGTTATAATACGGCAGTAATTCCACTGCGACAATCTTTAAAGGTTAAAGATGAAAGATAGAACAAAAGAGCAGCTCCTTAACGAAATTAAAAAACTACACCATAAGATCACTGAATTAGAGGCGTCAGAAACACAGCTCAAACAGGCGGCAAAAACGTCTTTATTGGATGATAAGTCCCACACGGAAGCAATCCTCGCAGCTATAGGAGATGGCATCAGCATTCAGGCTGTCAACTACAGAATACTGTATCAAAATCAGATACATAAAGACATGGTTGGAGACCATGTGGGAGAGTTCTGCTATACGGCATACAGGCAAAGAGAGGACATCTGCGAAGAGTGCCCGATTGCCATGTCTTTCAAGGACGGCAGGATTCATAAAGTTGAAAGAAATTTGATTTCTGATAAGGGGATATTGCACATTGCAGTTACAGCATCACCGTTAAGAAATTCAAAAGGTGAAATCATAGCGGGCATTGAGGTTACCAAGGATATTACCAAGCGTAAAACAGCAGAGGCGTCACTGAAAGAGTCAGAGAGAAAATATCGCGACCTTGTGGATAACGCCCTCGTAGGAGTTTACAAAACAAATCTCAAGGGCGATATCCTTTTTGTGAACGAGGCATTGTCGAGCATGCTTGAATTCGAGTCACCTGATGATATGAAAAAAGCAAATGCTGTTGCAAGATACAAAGACCCGAAACAGAGAGAAGCATTTATTGAAAAACTCAATGAGACCAAAATGGTCAATAGTTTTGAGGCTGAGCTGCTTACAAAAACAGGGAAATCAAGACACGTGCTTTTGAGCGCGGTCCTTGACGGTGATATTTTATCAGGAATGATCATGGACATCTCAGATCGCAAGCTCTCAGAGGAAGCGATCAAGGAATCCGAAGAGAAATGCCGCATGCTGATAGAGAACATACAGGACGGCGTTTTTATTATTCAGGACGCCAAGATTAAATTTTCAAACGAGGCGTTTGCAAAGATGATTGGCTATACAGCAGAGGAAGTTATCGGGATAGATATACAGAAACTCATAGCGCCTGAGGATTTAGATATGGTTCTGGACCGCTATCAACAGAGGCTGGCAGGTAAAGATGTCCCAAAAGAATATGAATTCCTGATGCGGCACAAAGATGGGGTCACAAGGGTTATTGTCAATATGCTTGTCGGTCTTGTTGATTATCAGGGCAAAACAGCGAGCATGGGCACTGTCAAGGACGTCACAGAACATAAACTGATGGAAGAAGAACTTCAGAAAGCACAGAAGCTGGAATCCCTCGGAATTCTGGCAGGCGGAATTGCACATGATTTTAATAATATCTTAACCGCTATCACCGGCAATATCTCATTGGCAAAAATGTATGCACAACCCGGGTTAGAGGTCTTTGATATATTAACAGAGGTTGAAAAAGCCTCCCTTCGCGCAAAAAATCTGACCACACAATTGCTGACCTTTTCAAAAGGCGGCATACCAGTTAAAAGGCTAAGTTCTATAACAAAACTGATTAAAGATTCTTGCGGTTTTGCCATAAGCGGCTCCAAGGTTAAATGTGAGATTTCAACACCAGACGACCTCTGTCCGGTTGAAATAGATAAAGGACAGATAAGTCAGGTCATCCATCATATGATTATCAATGCCCAGCAGGCAATGCCGGAAGGCGGGATAATCAAGGTAAAGGCTGAAAATATTACTGCAGATGCAGAACATCCATTGCCGCTGAAAGATGGAAAATACCTGAAGATATCCATCAAAGATCATGGTATTGGGATACAGGAAGAACATCTTGCTAAAATATTCGACCCATATTTCACAACAAAACAGGAAGGAAGCGGACTCGGGCTCGCATCCGCTTATTCTATTGTTAAAAAACACGATGGCCATATTACAGCAGAATCCAAATTGGGAGAAGGAACAACTTTCTATATCTACCTCCCCGCTTCAGAGAAAAAAATTCCGATAGTTAAGGATACAGGGATATCTCCTGCCGTCAGAGGAAAAGGGAAAGTCCTTGTAATGGATGACGATGATATAGTCAGGCTTGTTGTGGGCCGCATGCTGGGTCAATGCGGGTATGAGGCAGAATTTGCAGAAGATGGTGAAGGAGCAATCGAACTATACAAAAAAGCAAAAGAATCAGGCGCACCTTTTGACGCCGTTATCATAGATTTAATTATCCCTGCGGGCATGGGAGGCAAAGAGGCTATTAAAAAGCTGATTGAAATAGACCCTGCTATCAGGGCAATCGTTTCAAGCGGCTATTCTGACGACCCTGTAATGTCAAACTTTAAAGAATACGGGTTCAAAGACGCCATGGCCAAACCATATGAAATAGCTGATCTGCGCCAAATGCTCCATAAGGTAATTGCAGGCATATAACCTTGCTGCAAAGGGATTAAAAAAAAATGGCGGAGGGGGTGAGATTCGAACTCACGGTAGAGTTACCCCTACAACGATT
>CAKKPR010000153.1 GCA_919901705.1 Thermodesulfovibrionales bacterium
ATCTCCTTCGAGAAATCTTAGAATCGCAAAAGAAGGCATTTTTATGATGATTATATAAATGAAAAACAGCGCCAGAATATACTTGAGAGACCTTAAGGGATAATCAGCATACCTGTGCATTGTGAAATTTCTGCCGAATATCTTTCTGCCGAGTTTCCAGACAACATCTGACAATGCTCCAACAGGGCATATCCAGCCGCAGAAACTTTTTTTGAGCAATAATGCCATAAAGATAGCTGCAATAAATATTACAAGCCCTGCCGGATGGATTCTGTCGAATATGCCTGTGGTGACCCATAGCTTGAATGCCATCAGAGCGCCAATTGGAAGAAATCCTTCAACCGAGGGAGAACGCAGAGACAAAATGATTTCAGGGGTCAGGTTCCGGGTATCAGGAGATGCAAGACGCTCAATAAAGACATAGAATTTGTATCCTGCATAAATGAGAAAGGAAAATATGCCCCACTGGACAGCGTATCTTATATACCTTAAATACGAACGGTCAATCTTTTCCATTTTATAAATGCTCCCTATTTGTCATTGCGAACGCAGTGTTCTCCTCAGGCGAATCCGCCGAGGCGGAAAGCAATCTCGACTTAGATTGCCACGTCGGTCTTTACGACCTCCTCGCAATGACATCTTATGAATGTTCTATAAATATCTTAGCTGATTTTTTGATGGAGGGATATGATTTAAATCAGGGTTTATTTCTCTAGTATCTGCATGTCAAGCAGCCTTGCTCCGTGTATAACGCGCATTATAATTACTCGTGACCCAGCTATTCTGAAGATTGTTCTGTAATTGCCATAGATAAGGTGACGGTATTTTTCGCCCAATTCGTGTGATTCCGGGATAACAGCACAGCGCATAGGAGACGTCTCTAACGTCTCAATCTGTCGCTCGATTTCATCAACCAATCTGCTTGCCGCAGTCTTGCTGTCTGCTGAAATATAGTCAAAGATATCCCTAATGTCGGCCTCTGCTATACGGGTAATCTCAACTTTATGCCTTTGCACTCCGCTTAAGCTCCTTTAAGAATTCCCGCACCGGTCTGGTACGTCTTTCTTTCACATCGGTTTCGGCCTCTGCTATCAGAGCGCTCAGATTCAGCGCTTTGAGTTTTTTCTCGAAGACCTCAACATTAATCAGCACAGCATCAGGCTTGCCATTGACTGTAACAATTATCGGCCTGCCCGTGCGGTGAAGCTGCTTAAAGATATCGCCTGTTTTTTTCTTTAAATCAGAGACTGTCTTAATATCCTCAGTAATACTTAGAGGCATTTTTTATCACATCCTTTCTAATACCAAATTTAGTATAAAATATCATACCATAATTAACGAAAAGATGGGAGCGGATTTTTTTATTGCAGGGATATGATTTAAATCAGGTACGGCTTCAAGGTCAATTATAGTTGTTCCTTCTTACCTCAATAGCGACAGGTGATATTTAGAAACATCATCAGAGCGCTTTATACAGTTCACAATCGCGCGTACGGTATTTTCTTTTAATTCTCCTTTAACATCTAAGCTGCCATTGAAATGCGCCTGCAAAAATTTTTGAGGCTCAAATTCATGCAGCTCATGAAACTGCACCCACGTTTTTAAGCTCCTTCTTTTCTTTTATCCTCTCCATCACTTCTTCTAAAGACAGGGAACCTTCCGTGTCATCCA
>CAKKPR010000154.1 GCA_919901705.1 Thermodesulfovibrionales bacterium
AGTGGAATAAAGAAAAATGTTGCTTTATAATATAGTACCATGCATGAGAAAATACTTGTCATTGACGATGAGCCTCTGGTACTTTTATCAATAGAAAGGGCCTTGCTTAAGGTAGGCTATGAAGTTGTAGCTACATCTGACATGAAAAACTTTCTGGATGCAGTAGCTTCCAGAAAGTTTGATATGATAATAATGGACCTGCATATGGAGGGCATCAGGACAAATGAACTGGCAGAAGAAGCAAGGAGGCATATCCCTTCCGTAAAATTCATGACCATAAGCGGTTCGGTGCCGGCTCAGGATTCAAAATATTTTCTGCAGAAACCATTCAAGATAGATGTCCTGAGAGAGAGGGTGAGAGAAATACTTGATGAGCCTTCATGAGATTGACACCCCCCTGTTTTCTTATATAAACAGAGGCCTGCAGAACAGTATCCTTGATGTAGCGATGCCTGTTATTACAGATAAGTATTATTTCCTTATTCTGATTTTAATGGGATGGCTCTTAATAAGGGATAAAAAAAGAGCTCTTATCCCAATAGCTCTTACTGTCATATCTGTTGCACTCTCAGACTGGACATCAAATATATTAAAACACATTATAGAAAGACTTAGGCCGTGCAATGTCTTGGAATCGGTAAACTTGCTTGTTGGTTGCAGCAGTTCTTTTTCCATGCCGTCAAACCATGCTGCCAATGCTTTTGCTATTATATTTGCCTTATCTTATCAGTCTATCGGAGATCCGACAAGCCGGAAAAAATGGCTGCGTTGGCTGCTTTTATCAATAGCTGTTGTTGTTGGATTTTCAAGGGTATATGTCGGGGTTCATTATCCGGCTGATGTGATTGTTGGCGCATTTACCGGCATTATTATCTCTATTCTTGTAATTAATCTTTATAAATGGGCATATCTGCGATATAAGTTTCAGCCGTACAATACGGTTTTTTTGATGTCTCTGCTGTTTTTCATTCTGTTCCGTTTATATTACATTACATCAGGTGTTGTGGATTTAAGTCCTGATGAGGCCCATTACTGGGAGTGGTCCAGGAGGCTTGATTTAAGCTATTACTCGAAAGGTCCCATGATCGCATATCTCATAGCCGTTGGCACCGCTATATTCGGAGATAATGTTTTTGGGATACGAATAATGGCTGT
>CAKKPR010000155.1 GCA_919901705.1 Thermodesulfovibrionales bacterium
ATCGGCTATGTTTCACGGTTTTGAGCTATAGCCTACCCTTAAACGCCTTTTGCAGCAATTGTACTCTTTTGAATGTGTTTAGCTCAAGATGGGGAGAGGAAAATGACTTTTGATAAACTCCATATAGTTACCGAATTAGTGAGCTGTACAAGTGTCCCGTTATTTTTGCCAAATTGTATTTATTCCTGTAACCGGTATAGCTTTAATGCCGGGCGACAGAGTAGTCAGTTCTTTCCCTGTACCCTTTGCCGGAGGCAGGTGAATGACATACTTGTCAACTTTATAACGGGAAACAGCGCGGCTCAACCTGTTTAGAGACGCCCCCATGTCCGGCCTGACGGAACGGGTAGCTTTCGCCTCCATAACAATAAGGCGCCCGTTGCCTTCAGGCACAATAAAATCCACTTCCAACCCCTGCTGGTCACGGAAATAATATATCTCTTTTCGTTTGCCGGTATTCAGCTGATGTTTGATGATTTCAGAAGCGGCAAACCCCTCAAATACCGGCCCTAAAAAAGTCGAGCGTTGAAGCGCCTTTTCTGCCTCTATTCCAAGAAGATAACAAACAAGCCCTGAATCTATAAAGTAGATTTTCGGAGATTTTATCAGCCGCTTCCCAAAATTCTCGTAAAATGGAGGCACAACTATTATCTGCCCGCTGATTTCAAGTATATTTAACCATTCACTTAAAGTGGGAACTGAAACGCCAAGCGGGGCCGCTATATCGGTTTTATTAAGAATACTGCCCGCACGGCTCGCGAGAAGCGAAAGAAACCTGCGGAATGTCGCGAGGTCTTTAATCGCGCTTATCGACCGCACATCGCGCTCAAGATAAGTCTGGATGTATGAACGAAACCACACTGAAGCGGACCCTGGTTTCGCGATTATTTCCGGGAAGCCGCCCGCGAGCATAGAAACCTTTTCGCTTTCATTTAAAGATAACGGCAAAAGATGAAATACCGCCGCCCTTCCCGCCATAGATTCAGAAACTCCTTTCATAAGCGGCGCGTCCTGCGAACCGGTCAAATACCACTGCCCATACCGGTTAGGATGGCTGTCAATCAGGGTGCGAATATAATTGAACAGCTCCGGTACATTCTGAATTTCATCAAAGATTGCCGGCAGCTTTACTTCTTCAATAAAGGAACGGGGATCCATCCTCACGCGGGAAATTATGTCAGGGTCTTCGAGTAAATAATACGAAGCTTTCGGAAAAAGTTTTTTAAAAAGAGTGGTCTTTCCCGCCCTTCGCGGCCCGGTTAAAAGAATAGCCGGGAATGCCCGTGAGGCTTTGATGATTTCTTTTTCTATGGAACGGTTTATGTAACGCATAATGAGTATTATAAACTACCACTTTAGAAAACTCAAGCTATATTT
>CAKKPR010000156.1:0-3450 GCA_919901705.1 Thermodesulfovibrionales bacterium
CATCTCGTCGGCATAATGGAAGAAAAAGGCGCTGCCACATTTCGGAAAGTCCATGTTGAGGGCACAAAGAATCTTGTCAGCGAGGCAAAGAAAGCAGGAGTAAAACATTTCTTTTATCAATCTGCTCTCGGTGCTGATAAGACCTCTTGGTCAGGATATCTCAGGACAAAGGCAGAGGCAGAAGAAATAGTAAAGGCGTCAGAAATTCCATATACAATCTTCAGGCCGTCATTAATAATCGGGCCGTGGGACGGTTTCACAAAGAAACTGAGCGATATTATAAAAATGTCCCCGGTAATCCCCGTACCCGGTGACGGAAAATCAAAATTCCAGCCTGTTTATATAAATGACTGGCTTAAATGCATGCTGGAAGTTATCGCATCTCCGGAATCATTCAGAGGGACTTTTGATATAGGCGGCCTCCAGCAACTCACATATAATGAAATTATAAACTCTCTCGCAGATGCCATGAAAGTAAAAAAGACTATTGTGCATATACCGATGGGACTGATGAAGTTTGGCGCCCTGTTAGCAGAAAAAACGATTCCTCTCCTGCCCGTGACATCAGACCAACTCAGGCTTCTTGAGGCCGACAACATATGTGATGTAAACTCCGTAGAGAAAAGCTTTGGATTTAAGCCGGTGAAATATATAGATGCCTTAAAGGGATTTATCAAATAAATTATTTTTTGTCGCCTGTCTGAAATTTGACGCTTTATCTAAGATTTGACTCCATTTGACTGGAAATAAATTACAGACCCTTTGTTTTTCCTAAGATTTCAACAGAGGTATGAATATTGCTATCTAAAGTTATAGATATTAAGCTATCTGAGGGGGATTCTTTTTTTGTTTTCTATAAACCAGCAGCTAAAAAAGCGAGGGGATTTATGGAACAGGTCAAAAATTTATCCGAGGCAATAATTCTTCAGTGTCTTGAAGACCTTTACAGCAAGGAACACAGGCTGGAAGCGCTTGCATTTTTTAATGGAGAGGGTTTTAGTATTTGTGCATCTGTGATAGGACTAAGCCATAAGGAAAGCCGGAAGATTTTTGATATCGTGAAAACGAGCAGGCCGGTGAAACAGTTTGTGCCTTCTGTACAAATTAAAGACAGGATTAAACATAATATCCAGGAAGTAACTCATAGAGTGGTTCCCCGGAACTTCAGGCACGAAACCGTGTGCCATCCATAGAATTGCTGAACCCGCAAGGCAATCACTGAAGATAGAAGATATCTGAAGACCTGACTTTTTTAGGCGGGGCAATTCTTCGTTTGACATCAGATATCCTTTTTGTCTACACTCTTTCCATGGGAAAAGTTGTCATTTTTTATATTATTCTTTTATTTCCACTATGCGCTTATGCGCATCCAGGCAAGACAGATTATCGGGGCGGGCATAAGTGCTGGAAAAATTGCAGTGAATGGGAATTGAGATACGGAGAATATCACCTGCACGACAAGGATTGGAAACCCATAAGGCTTGATAAAAAAGGCCTTCCTATAAAAACTGTTCAGACGGAACCGATGCCTTCCGTGAAATCTCCTGAACAGGATGTGTATACGGAGCATACTGAACAAACACGGACTACGTCATCTGCCGAAGAGAGAATTCATGAGGTTCCAAAAACCGATAAAAAGGTTATTACTGAATATAACCGTATCGTAACAGTTTATGAGGAAGGCATACTACCATTAAATGTTATTTTTTTGCTTATGCTGGTTCTTGCGCTGCTGATTATACTGATATGTATAAGAAGAAAAGGAAAGAGGGATTGAAGCTTCCAAAAAATAGACATAGAAAGTTGTCATTGCGAGTGAAACGAAGCAATCTCGCTTTTTGCGATGAGATTGCCACGAACCCTTCGGGTTCTCGCAATGACAGGTAATTCAAGCGTTTATAGTTCTATGTCTATTTTTCGGTGAAGCTTGCAAATAGGCTCTTTTTTAAGTAATATTGAGACGAGGAGAATTTTATGCAGACTATAATTAAAAATATTATCCAGAAAAATAGTTCAAAGATTATGATGGTCGTGCTTGATGGTCTCGGAGGGCTTCCTGTTCACGGCAAAACCGAACTTGAGGTTGCTGATATACCGAATCTGGATATGCTTGCTCAGAATTCAGCATGCGGTTTGCATCTGCCTGTAGCTGCCGGCATAACCCCGGGAAGCGGCCCCGGACATTTGGCGCTCTTTGGTTACGACCCTGTAGAATGGCAGATAGGAAGGGGAGTTCTTGAGGCGCTTGGACTGGGAATAGAATTGAAGAAAACAGATGTGGCTTTCAGATGCAACTATGCAACAATTGAAAATGGACTTGTTATAGACAGGCGTGCCGGAAGAATCCCAACCGATAAGAGCAGAAAGATTACAGAGAACCTGCAGGAGAAGATAAAAAATATAGGGGATGTTAAGGTAATATTTGCACCTGGCATGGAACACAGGTTTGCCGTGGTTTTGAGGTTCCCGGAGCCTCTCGAAAACGGCTCGGCAGATATCAAAGATACGGACCCTCAGAAAGAAGGTAAACCCCCGAGCGATGTTATTCCTCAGACTCCACAGGCAGGGAGAGTTGCAAAGGTTGTTGAAAAACTTATGAAGGCTGTACTGGATATTATCAAAAAACAGGCTAAGGCAAATTTTATTCTGCTCAGGGGATTTTCCCAGGTTCCTGATATCCCGCGGTTTGAGGATTTATACGGGCTTAAATCATTGGCTATTGCAACTTATCCTATGTACAGGGGACTTGCAAGTCTCATTGGCATGGATGCACCGTCAATATCAGGTGACATAAAAGAAGAGATAGATTTTCTTAAACAGAATTATAAAAAGTATGATTTCTTTTTTGTGCACGTAAAAAAGATAGACTCATACGGTGAGGATGGCAACTTTGAAGGAAAGGCGGCGCAGATCGAAAAATTTGACCGTGACCTGGCACGAATCCTCACGCTTGATCCTGACGTTTTGATTATTACAGGAGACCATTCAACCCCGTCTTTGCTTAAAGGCCACAGCTGGCATCCTGTGCCGGTGCTTCTTAACTCTCCCTATGTCTTTGGGGGACTCTGCAAGTCTTTTTCAGAGAGGGAATGCACCAGAGGAGAACTCGGAATATTTCCAACAGTTAATCTCATGCCTTTAGCACTTGCAAATGCGTTAAGACTCAAAAAGTTCGGTGCGTGAAACTACAGGGGGCAGGGATCTGGGATTAGTCGTTAGTAAAAAAAACCAATCCCCAACCCCTAATCCCCAACTACTAATTGATACCCACTGCCATCTTGAAATGCCTGAGTTTAGCGAGGACAGGGAAGAGGTTATACAGAGGGCAAGAGAGGCAGGCATTGAGGCTGTTGTTACAGTCGGCTCTGATTTAAAAGGCAATATCGGCAGCCTTGAACTTTCCAGAGAATACGATTTTATCTACTCCTCAGTCGGCATACATCCCCATGA
>CAKKPR010000156.1:3550-10742 GCA_919901705.1 Thermodesulfovibrionales bacterium
ATCGGTGAGACAGGCCTTGATTATCATTATGATAATTCACCCAGGGAAATTCAGAGAAAAGTTTTCAGGAAACAGCTTGAACTTGCCGGAGAACTTGGCCTTCCGGTAATCATACACAGCAGGGAATCAAAAAAGGATACGCTTGAAATACTCAAAGAATCAGGTATAAACAGGGGCGTCATGCACTGTTTTTCCGGTGACATGGATATGGCAGAAAGAGTTATGGAGATGGGATTGTATATATCCATAGCAGGGCCGGTCACATTTAAAAGTGCAAAAAATTTGGGCTGGATTGCAAAGACAATCCCCGATGATTATCTTCTGATAGAAACAGATGCGCCATATCTTACCCCCGAGCCTTTAAGGGGCAAAAGGAATGAACCTGCCTTTGTGAAGCACACGGCTGAAAAAATAGCAGAACTGAGAGGAATAAGTTTTGAGGACATTGCAAGGATTACAACCCTCAATGCAAAGCGGCTCTTCAGGATAGGCGGGTTTCCCCAGGAAGGGGAAATAACTTATAAGATAAGGGATAGTCTTTATCTCAATATAACTAACAGGTGCACAAACAGATGTTCATTCTGTGTTAGATTCCATACTGACTATGTAAAAGGGTATAACCTCAGGCTTTCTGACGAACCAACAGAGGAAGAACTCAAAACTGCGATAGGCGACCCTTCCAAATACCGGGAGGTTGTGTTCTGCGGTTATGGGGAGCCGTTTTTGAGATTAGATTTAATAAAGAGTCTTGCCATGTGGATAAAAGAAATGGGTGGAAATGTACGAATTAATACAAATGGACATGGGAATCTTATTCACCGCAGGAATGTGCTTCCTGAACTGAAAGGTGCTGTGGACAGTATCTCGGTCAGTCTTGATGCCCACGATGAGGAGACGTATAACCGGATTTGTGCCCCGGCTTTTAAGAATGCATTTCATGAGATTATCTTATTTATGAGAGAGGCAAAGAAATATATACCGGACATTCAGGCTACTGTTGTTGAAATGGCTGGCGTAGATATAGAAAAATGCAGGAAAATAACGGATGAATTAGGCATAAAACTCAGAGTAAGAAAGCTGGATGTTGTCGGTTAATCCACTTCTGAAATGCTGCTACTACGGTTGGATCAAACTGCCTGTCTGCCAATTCGACTATCTCATTGAGAGTTTCACCTATCTTTTTCTTTGACCTGTATGGCCTGTCAGAGGTCATTGCATCAAATGCATCTGCTACTGCCAGTATGCGAGCCATCAGAGGGATATCCTCACCCTTCAGGCCGAAGAGGCCTTTTGTCCCGTCCCAATACTCATGGTGATATTTTATCCCGTCCAGGATATCATCGAATGACTTCAGGCCGGAAAGTATCGTTACTCCAAGCGCCGGATGTTTTTTTATCTCCTCCCACTCTTCGCTGTCAAGCTGCCCTTTCTTGTTAAGGATATCTCTTGGCACTGCAATTTTCCCAATATCGTGAAGCAGAGAGCATATCCTGAGCCTCTCCATCTTTTTTTCATCGAGTCCCATTTCTGCTGCAATGCCCTGCGCATACATTGTAACGCGTTCCGTATGCCCTGCTGTCCAGTGAGTGGTTGTCTCCAGCGCCTTTACAAATGATTTTATAGTGCCCAATAACAGGTCTTCTATCTCCTGATAAAGAAACGCATTCTCTATTGCCATTGCTGCCTGAGTCGTGATAATTTTAAGCAGCTTAATATCATTAGAGTAGAATTCATCTTCTGACAATTTGTCTGCGAGTATCATCAGGCCAAGGGTTTTGCCCTTTCCGGCAAGCGGGCATAACAGTACAGACTGTAATCCGTGGAGGTTGTCCTGATGTTCAACGTTATCAAGCTTGCAGAATGCTGTGGGTTTGCTGTTTTCCAATACATCCGCTATAACCTCTATCCCTCCATCTATTGTTCTATTTTCATCCCAATCTCCCCTGTGAGCCTTTGTATATAACGCCTGAGTCTCTTCATTCAAAAATAGCACCGCAGCCGTTTTAACTCCAACTGTGTTTATTGCCTCATTTACGAGGTTCTCACATATCTCATTAACATTAAGCGTAGAAAACAGCTCGGAAAGTTTGTAAAGCAGTGAAAGTTCTTCGTATACATTGCTGAGTTCCCGGACAGTCAGGTGAAGGTCATTGACGGCATTATGTTTTTCCAATAGTTTCCTCTATCATTTCAAGAAGTGATTTTGGACTGAAGGGTTTTGTAATGTAACGTGTGACGCCGCATTTAAGGCCGAGTTGCTCATCAGCTTCCTGGCCTTTTGCAGTCAGCATAAAGATTGGAATTTCAGCAATGTCAGGCTCTGATTTTAACATCTTGCATAAGTCTATGCCGCTCAATTCAGGCATCATCCAGTCAAGGATTATAAGGTCAGGTTTCTCATTTTTAACTACGGACACTGCATTAATGCTTTCCCTGAGGGTAATGACTTTAATCCCGGCCTTTTTAAGTTTGTCCTCTATCATCATCAGGATAAAAGGTTCATCATCGATCACAATTACTTTTCTCATGATTTCCTCCTCAAAGGGAAAGTGACTGTTACTGTAGTGCCTTTGCCAACCTTGCTGTCAAAGGTGATGGACCCATCATACCGTGTTACTATCTCTTTGCACAGTGCAAGTCCCAGCCCGGAGCCCTTCACTTTTTGGCCATATTTGCCTCTGTAAAATCTTTCAGTCAGGTGCGGCATATCCTCCTCAGGAATACCCCATCCGTTGTCAGAGACCTTAAGTTCAATATTATCATTCTTTCTGCTCAGGGTTATACTGATATTACACTCCTTATCAGAGAATATTATAGAATTATCCGCAAAAATTTTCAGTAATTGAAATATTTTTTCCTTATCTCCTCTGAAACCACTAACATTGCCGTTAATAGCAGTTGTGAGTTTGGCATTCTTTTTCTCCAGTGCATTTGAGAACAGCTTTTTAGTATCTTCAAGCAAGGAGGCAAAGTCTATTTCTTCTTCCCTGAAGACTTCTTTCCCGCTTTCTATCCGCGCTATATTAAGCAGGTCTGATACCATATTGGAAAGCCTTATACCCTCACTGAGAACTGTCTGGAGATATTCCTTTTTCTTTTCATCCTGTAAGTCTTCATCAATAAGCATTTCTGTCATGCCAACTATGGCAGATAAAGGTGTTCTGAACTGGTGGGAAACGGTTCTGACGAATTCTGTCTTCATCCTGTCTATTTCCTTTTCTCTGGTTATATTTCTCAGGACATGCACAACACCGGCCACCTCGCCTTTAGAATTAATGATAGGTGAACTGCTTATCATCACGGATAAATTTTTGCCGGTTATTGTTGTAAGTTGAGCGTCAACGTTGACAGATTTTTTTTCCAGTGCGCTTTCCATGCAAGCTCCAAGAGTACAGCGAAAGTCTAAGTTCTCATCCGCATAATTAAATAGTTCGCAGCATTGACTCCCCGCAGCCTTTTCCTGAGGAATACCTATCATGTCAGCCGCAGCCTTATTTATGGATATAACTTTGCATCTGGTGTCTACAGTCATAATACCATCTGAAATGCTCTGAAGAATAGTATCTGACCTTTCCCTTTCTAACAGGGTTTTCTCGTAAAGCTCTGATCTTTCTATCGCCACAGCGAGAATGCTGGCAACTATCTGCAGGAAATGAATGTCATCGTCCCTGAGTTCTTTATTTATTGTATAGTAAAGAGAGAGCGCCCCAAGCGCCTTTTCACCGACATATACAGGCAGGCAGACAGCAGACCTGTAGTTAGATCTGACGTAGTCTGATAAATAAAATCTGGATTCCGAGGAGATAGCGGGAACAATAATCGGCTCTTTTTTCTCAATGGCATACCACTCGATAGAACTTGTGCCTTTCTGATAAATTATTTCCCTTTCCTTTATATTCAATCCCGAATCAGCTTTTAAAATAAGGTTTTCATTATCTGTTTCAAGCAGCCATACGAGATCTGCCCTGAAAGACCCTCTGATAAGATCAAGGGTGGAGTTCATTACTGCCTTGATTTCGAGGGCTGCTGCAAGTCTTGAAGACAAGGAAAGGAGATTTTTATGGTCCTCTGCTCTCCTCTGGCGCTGATATTCATAAAGCTGGCGCATCTTTTCATAGAGCCTGATGTTTTCGATGGCCATTCCTGTCATCTCACCAATAGAATTCATCAGCCTTTCTTCTTCTAATGTAAAGATATGTGTCTTAAAACTGAACAGGCAGAATACCCCAACTAACCTTTCTTTCCCTTTTATCGGGATTGCACAGCATCCCTTCATGCCCGAGTGCTTGAGAATGGACCGTTCAATGCGTTGATCTGTCCCTATATCAGCTGTTGTTATAAGCTGCCCTGTTGCTGCGACCTTCCCGGGAATATCCTCTCCCAATTTCATTCTGCCGGAAGCCCTCATAAACTCTTCGGAGACGCCTTTATGGTAGGAACATGTCAGCTCCCTGTTGGCCTCATCGAGCAAGAAAATTATACCCCCGTCCATGTTAAGCATTTCCAGCATTTTATCCAGCACATTGCCGAATATCTCTTCTGCCTTGAGAGATCTGCTGAGTATGCCGGCAATGCTGTTTACTACAGTAAGTTCCTTATTTTTTTGTGCTATATTTTCCTCATACTCTTTTCTTTCTGTTACATCTCTCATCAGCTCAATAACATGCATTACATTGCCTTTTGAGTCCTTTATAGGACATGCAACTATCTCATGGAAGAATCTTTTGCCGCCTGCCCCTTTATGCTGATGGACTGTTTTAAACATCCTTCCTGTTTCAAAGACCCTCTTTGCAGGGCAGTCTACTCCTTCATGCCAGCAGGGCGAGGGCATGTCATGTGATATGGCATAACAATAATCACCTATAACTTTATCACCCTTTATTGCGCGCACTGCCTTGTTTGCCATAGTAATCCTGAAATCCCTGTCAACTACCAGCAGTTCATCTTCTATGCTGTCCATAATAATTTCCAGATAATCCCTGGATTCTTTTATTGCGGTTCTTAATTCATGTTCTCTTCTGAAATCCTTCAGGATGCCAATCTTTTCTGTTGTTGAACCTTCTTTGATTATAGGCGCACCCGTTATAAGTACAGGCATTGATGAGCCGTCTTTTATAATAATCGAGATTTCATAAATGGAGGATATGCCTTTTTCTCTTTCCTCGAGCTGATATTTCATAATCCTTGCATTTTCTTCATCAAGGAAATCATAGATTGAGGCCCCGAGCACTTCATTACGGCTGTACCCGAAGAGTTTTGTAAATGCAGGGTTTATGTCTGTAATTGTATCATTGTCAGCAACAACCCATAAGGGGTCCATCATTGCGCTGATGTAGCTCTCTTTCTTTTTCAGATCTTTTGTTTGCTTTTCCAGCGCCTCTGCCATTTCATTGAATGATTTAGTAACCTCCCCGAGTTCGTCTTCCGTGCTGACATCAAGCCTGATGCCAAGGTTTCCCTCTTTGAGGGCTTTTGCGCCTTTGTAAAGTTCCCTGATTGGTTTCAGAAGGCTTCTCGAGAAGAACATAGACAGGAGAAAGGCAAATACAAAGAGGTATAAAGAAAAGACAAGCATGTTATCCACTATCCGCTCGGTAAGCTTATGCTGTATTTCCTTTTCTTTCAAAAGTGGTGAAGACAGGCTTCCCTCTTCCGTTATTATGGTGCTGATTTCTTTGCGGATTGTGAGAGAAAAGGGGATTATAAATATGAGTGCAAAGATTATGAAAATTAAAAGGAGCCTGTATATTATTCTCTGCTTAAACATTTATTATGCTAAAAACCAGGTAGAGCAGCAAGATTACTATTCCCCAGGAGAGGAATACCGCAAGCAATGGTTTTGTCCCTTCTTCTCCTATTGAATCAAAGTCCACAGAAAGTCCTATAGAAGCGAGTGCAGAAGCAAGGAGGAGTTTACTTGCAGGTTCTGCAAGGCCCATTATAATTTCTGCTCCTTTTATTGTATTGACACCTATTGCAAGAGCAATGAAAACCACAATAAACCACGGCACATAAAATTTATTTTCTTTGCCTGAGAGTATTATGGCAACGATGGGAATGAATATCAGGCAGGAGATTCTTATCAGCTTTAATTTTAATGCAAGCGCAAGAGCCTCTGGCCCTGCAGTTGAAGCAACGGTTTTGACCTGGCCCAGCATCGGAAGGGTTGCACCTGAAAGAAAGGCGAATTCTTTTTTATTCAGCATCAGGACGTCGGTAAGCAGGGGATAAAATATCATGCCTGCCAGTCCCAGCACCATTACAACAATCAGGGATATTGATGTTTCCTCTTTCCTGGCGCCTATTAATGGCGAGACTACTGCAATGGCAGATGCACCGCATACTGAGAGCCCTGTTGAAAGAACCAGCCCCAGATTTTTTGTAAGCCCGAGTCCCCTTGCTATAAAATATGTTAGCGCAAACAGGCAGACAGTGGTTGCAATAACGGAAAACAGGAGCTTTGGTTCTGTGCCGGTAAAGGAGAGTTGTGTGCCATAAAGGGCAATCCCTGCCGGAAGAAAGACTTTTAACGCAAATGCAATGCCCCTGTCAAAAATTTCTTTATCATTTATAAAGTTGGCAATAAGCATTCCGAATATCATGGATATAACGAGGATATCAAACGAAGGATGCACTAATGAAAGCATGAACGAGACTATGGTTATCAGAAAAATAATTATCAGCCCCGGCAGTATTTCTTTAATGGATTTCATATGACCTTTGACCTTAGTAAAAGTTTAACATAAAATAGTTTTCTTTTACAGAATATTCCAGCTCATGTCAACCCTTAACAGTCTGTTGAAAAAGTCTTTTTTCTGTCATTGCGAGCGAAGCGCGGCAATCTCGCCTTTAATAAAATCAATGGGTTAGAGATTGCTTCGTCGTCCCGAAGGCTTTCGGGACTCCTCGCAATGACACGCGCGGGTTTTTCAACCGGCTGTTAAAAATTGCACTGCCGGTCTATGCGTTTGTATGTGCTAATATAAATCATGAGAGAGGTTAAACGCCTGCTCGACAGGTATTATAAGGAATATAATTTCGGGGAGAGAATACTGCATGACCCCATAGAATTTCCTCATCGCTATAAAAAACCTGAAGATATTGAGATTGCCGGCTTTATTGCCTCATGTTTTGCATACGGAAGGGTTGGTTTGTTTAAGCCTGTAATCGGCAGAATCCTTTCGCTTATGGG
>CAKKPR010000157.1 GCA_919901705.1 Thermodesulfovibrionales bacterium
AATCCGCCTGTGTGCGGAAAGGGGGAATTACCCACTTGAAATGAGAAAGAACCAAAAACAATGGTATTGTATAATAGAAACATGCAGTATTTTCTTGCCCGAGATTCCATACTTAAGCGACTCGAAACTCCTTCAGTTTATCACATAAAAAAAGACGAGCTTTATGAGCTTGATGCTGAGGCGTTTGAATTTCTCAAAGGCTGCTGTTCAGCGGAAAAAGGATACGGCAGCGACGATAAAAAATTTATCGATTACTGCATGAGAGAAGGCATACTAACAAAAGAACCGCCATATAACAAGCTACGGGGCACCAAAATACAAAATGACAAGAGACGCCCTCCCATAAAAAAATCTCCCGTCCCTTCGCTTAGATACCTTGAACTTCAGATTACAGACAGGTGCAATCTCAGATGCAGGCATTGCTATATTGATACAAATTCGATAAGTAAGTTGTCATTGCGAGGAGGTCGACGTGACCGACGAAGCAATCTAAAAAAAGAGATTGCCACGCCCTTCTGGCTCGCAATGACAGATAAAGATATCACCAGTGAAAAGGTAAAAGCATCTGAGCTTTCAGTAACCCAAATAAAAAATATCTTAACCGAATTCGAAGAGATGCAGGGCTTAAGGGTGCTTATCACAGGCGGAGAGCCACTACTTCACAGCAGGTTTAAAGAAATAAATTCAATACTCCCCAAGTTTTTTTTAAGAAAGAGTCTTTTTACGAACGGATTATTGCTTAACAAAAAGATGCTCAAAAATCTTAATGTCCACGAGATTCAGATAAGCATTGACGGACTCGAAGATGCGCATGATTCTTTGAGAGGCAAGGGAACTTTCAGGATAGCAATACGGTCAATTGAACTTGCGACAGAGTCTGGTTTTGAGGTGTCTGTCTCTACAATGGTCCACCCAAAAAATCTCATGGATTTTGATAAAATGGAAAACTTATTTAAAAAAATCGGGATAAAAGACTGGACTGTTGATATCCCGTGCATAACAGGAAGGCTGAAGAGAAACACTGAATTTCAACTTTCTCCCAAACAGGCAGGGAAATATCTTAAGTATGGCTACGGCGGAGGGATTCATTCAGGTGAAAAAGGCTTTGGATGCGGATTGCATCTTATGTCCATATCAGCAAATGGAAAGATTTCGAAATGCACTTTTTATTCGGACAGGGCAGTTGGTACAATTAAAGACAGATTAAGAAAATGCTGGAAAAAGATCAAACCAATAAGGCTAGATAAACTTGACTGTGACTGTAAGTATATAGAAGAATGCAGAGGGGGATGCAGATACAGGGCAGAGATGCTGGGAGACGCTAAAGGCAAAGACTTGTACAGATGTGCTCTTTATGGACAATCTTTCTAAAGAATACATTATAGATTTCTTCTCCAAAAAACTGATGCTTTTCGGCAATACACCTGCTGCTGTTGGATGGTCTGCCGCAGGCCAGAGGCTGAGGTATGAATGCCTCCTTAACCTTCTTCCTCTGGAGGGACAGAGCGTTCTTGATTTCGGTTGCGGGAAAGGTGATTTCTATAGCTTTCTCAAAGAAAAAGGGATCAAAGTTAAATACAGAGGGATAGATATAAATCTAAAACTCATAGAAACCGCTTCACATAATCACCCTGAGGCTGAATTTATGACATCCGATATAGATTCAGAAGAGTTGCCAGAAGACTATGATTATATAATTTCATGCGGGGTTTTTAATCTCAATGTAGAAGGAGTTAAGGAATCCATAGAGAGATATTTGAGGAAATTGTTCGAACATACAAATAAAACTCTTCTTTTAAACTGTCTCGGAAGCCATTCAAAAATTAAGGACATAAACCTCATTTACCTCGACCCTAAGGATTTGGTTGCCGCGGCAAAAAAAATCACGGATTCAACAGCCATCTATCACGACCTCATAGAAGGCGATATATTTTTATTATTGAACAAGTCTTGAATTCCCAATCAGACAGCTACCTGTATAT
>CAKKPR010000158.1 GCA_919901705.1 Thermodesulfovibrionales bacterium
TTACCATGCAGTCCATCCTCCGTCCACAATCAGGTTCTGGCCGGTAATATAGGATGCTGCTTCAGAAGCAAGAAATACTACTGCCCCTGTAACCTCAGAGGGGCTGCCCATTCGGCCAAGCGGGGTCTTGTCCGAATATCTTTTAACAAAAGTCTCTTGCTGGTTGTCGAAGATACCTCCCGGAGAAACTGTATTTGCCCTCACATTATATTTTGCATAATATGTTGCAATATATCTTGTCAGCGCAATTATCCCGCCTTTTATTGCTGAATATGCAACAGGCATCGTCATTTCTGTTCCTTCGTATATGGAAAAATCCGGGGCTACAACCCCGTAGATTGAGGCCAGATTAATAATTGTGCCTCCGCCCTGCTGCTTCATCTGTTCTGCGGCCTTCCGGCAGCAAAAGAAATAACCTCCCATATGGCTGTCAACATTGTTCTTCCACGACTCAAGTGATACTTTTTCAATTTTGTTTCCCCAGTCCTTTGTCCTCGGGTAGGCGCTGTTTACCATAATATCAAGCCCGCCGTTATCCCTGATTACAGTTTCCATGGCTTTTCCTATCGAATCTTCAGATGTGATATCAAGATGTACATAACCGATTCCGGTATCTCCTGAAACCTCCTTGGCTTTTTTCTCGTCTACATCGCCAATGTAAACCTTGGCTCCGAAATCATTTAATGCCTTCGCTATCTCCCTGCCCAGGAGGCCTGCGCCGCCTGTAACAAGCGCCACTTTATCCTCGCATAAAAATAAGCCCTTATAGCTCATCGCTCTGCTCCCCTATATGTTTCAGGCTTCTTCTGTATTCATCCCATTGTCCTATATCAAACCAGCCTCCCCAATGCGGAAAAACACCAACTCTCTCATTGTGGCTGTCCTTAACCTTGGTTATTAGTTTATCCATGTCAATATGTTCATTTTCATTGATGAGGTCAAGGATAACAGGTTCAAAAATATAGGTGCCTGTATTCACAAACAAGTCTATTTTTGGCTTTTCATCTATCCCGATGAGTGAACCGTCACCCATGTTGAGAACACCATAAGGCACTGTGATTTCCTTGTGAGAACCCACTATCGTCATCAGATTGCGCCTTTCCTTATGCCAGTTGAAGAAATCTATATACTCGCCTTCAAGTATTGTATCGCAGTTAGTAACTATGAACGTCTGTTTTAAAGTATTTTTCAGCAAGGACAACCCGCCGGCAGTGCCGCAGTAATCGCTTTCTTCAACAAAGCTGACATTGTAAGGGAGATTGTTCTCACCGAAATACATCTTTATCATCTCTTTTTTATAATTAAGTATTAATATGAATTCATGGAAGCCGTTCTTGTAAAACCGGTCCATTATATGTTCAATAATAGGCTTGTTATGTATCGGGATTAGAGGCTTGGGAAGTATTTTTGTGAACGGATCCAGCCTCGTCCCTTTTCCCCCTGCCATTATTACAACCTGATTCGGAATAAGATGACCTGGGTTTAACCGGCTCTTTTCCTCCAGAATATTAGTCCATAGGATGACATCTACTATCACCCCCGTATCATCCAATACAGGAATTTGCTCAAGTTTAGTCTCGAGCATTAACCTTTTAACCTTTTCCTCTGTATATGATTGATTCAGGGTCACTGCGGTAAAACCCTTGTGCATTACCTTTTCAACGTTATCGGTAAACTTAGTGCCTGCTATTATGCCCCTGCGTATATCGCCGTCAGTAACCGTCCCTAAAAGCCTGCGTTTCTCATCAACAATAAAAAGTATCTTCTCCGCAGTATCATTGAGTTTCTGCATGGCCTGCTTAAGGCTTGTATCAGCAGCTATCAGTAAAGATTTAAATTTGGTCTTGTCCATAAAATTAAGCCTTATAAATCATAAAAATGTTTTCTGAATTTATTTAACAACGAAACTTTTCCCAGCACAGCAACTATCTTTTTACTCACACTGCCATTACCATATGGATTTTTCAAACCTTTTAACGCCCTTCTGAATTTCCCGGAAAGAGCTTTATTTATGGCAGCTGCTATCCTATTTTCTCCGCTCAGAGGCACATCAATTATATTCTTGGCCCTAATCCTTCCCATTTGCCTGCTGCCTATATTTACAACAGGCAGCTTAAATGAAGGAGCCTCGATGATTCCAGACGAAGAATTACCAGCCATAACAACAGCATTCTTCATTAACGACAAATATTTCAACTGGCCGAGTGAACTGAACAAAAAGGTTCTCCCTGAATTTTTCTTAACATAAGCTTCAATACTCTTAATTATTGCCCTGCTTTCCATATCTGCATTTGGCAGAGTAAATATCCAGCATATCTCCGGAAACCTGTCCAATGCAGCCAGGATTGTTTTCATTTGCATTCCGGCGCTGTTTTTTTCAAGTGTTGCCGGATGATATGTGACCACTCCCCACGGCATTCCAGCCGGTATCCCTAATCTCTTTGCCAATTGTATTCTATTCAGCAATTTCATTTTATAAAGGTTATCCAAACCAGGCGCGCCAAAGCAAAAAACATTTTCCGGCTGTTCGCCCATCTGCATGATCCTATCGGCATAGATTTTAACAGCAGGGAAATGAATATGACTCATCTTTGTTATGGCATGACGAAAAAGCTCATCCATCGCTCCCTCGGTAACTTCTCCTCCATGAATATGAGCAACCGGAATCCTGAAAGGGACCGCAGCAGAAACAGCTGCCAGGATTTCAAACCTGTCGCCTAAAACAAGCAAAATATCCGGTTTCAGGCGTTCATAACATTTCGCAAAACCTATCATCCCAACTCCCATAGAGGTTGCAATTGAAGTCTCAGTATCCGAAGAGAGCAGCATCTCAATTTTTTCTGCAACAGGAAATCCATCTTTTTCTATCTCCCTTACAGTCAAACCGAATTCAGGCGAGAGATGCATCCCTGTTACGATTAACTGCAATTTAAGCTTGGGGTCTTCATGAATCCCCTTGATAATCCGGTAAAGCAGCCCGTATTCAGCCCTTGTGCCGGTTATAACCGCTATCTTACGCATCT
>CAKKPR010000159.1 GCA_919901705.1 Thermodesulfovibrionales bacterium
ACTGTCAGTATTAATTGTGAGGAATAGCTCATATGGATCATTGAAGTCTTTCGGGAAGGTCGATTTCAATTCAACAAAGTCCTTCTTGCAGAATATTAATTTAAAAAAATCTGGATCCAAGTATTTATATAGCTTTTTCATATCTCGGCTAACATATAATCTACCTCGAAGGTATTTTCTGCTTTTACGGTGGAAATATAGCATATTTGGGCAAAAAGAGAAAACAAAAAATCTATCAATCAGAGGTGCAACTTACAGCAAGAAGCTGCTCTTTTTAAAATCGTTACTTTTAAACTACCAAAAGATCATAGATGCTTCTAATCCCGGCCCTTGTCTTTTCAAGATGTCCGATTAATTCTTCCCCATCTTTAAATCCCAAAAATTCGGCAACAGCACTTAATATATCCACGTCGCTTTTTTTCAGGACATCTTTTTCCCTCAGCCTGAGATAGCTTTCAAGAGTTCTGAAAAATACATAAGCCTTTTTCATAAACCCTGCATCGGATTTGTTTATTGTTCCTGATTGCTCTAATCTCCCTATCGCATCAAGTGTCCCCTGAACAAGCAGCGAAGGATATTTATTGCAGTTTTTGAGCTGTAGGTACTGGACTGTAAACTCCAGCTCTTCAAGTCCTCCAAATCCAAGTTTAATATCGTAACTCGTTGCGAGCCGATCCTTGCCTTCTGTTTCCTTCGAGAGTTCTTTCTGTATCCTTTCACGCATCGCCCTGATGTCGGATGCAGATATCATACTGCCGTGTTTGATAAGGATATCCTTTGCCATATCAATAAAGCACTCACCTGTCTTAATATCTCCTGCAACAGGCCTTGCCTTTAAGAGCGCCTGAAATTCCCAGAATGCAGCATTCCCCGAATAATAATCTCTTAGTGCATTCACTGATGAGACTAAGGCGCCCTTTGTTCCGTCGGGTCTCAGTCTTGTATCAACTTTGTATGCGATTCCTTCGCGGGTATATGAGAGAAGAAGCCTGAGAAGCTTTTCAGCAATCTTTGTCTGTTCCTCTTTAACATTATCCGGTGAGGCAAAGATAATATCAATATCCGAGTTGAACGTTATTTCTCTGCCCCCGAGTTTGCCAAAGCCTACTATTGCGAGATTCCCTCCCAGTTCTTCAACGCTTGCAGAAAGTATTGCCTCCGCGGTCTTGCTTAAACCCTTTATAAGTTCTGTCACATCTATCTTTTTCTCAAGGAACAACAGGCTGAGCCTTATCTCTTCAACTTGGCGCATAATACGCATTGCATCACTTAAGGCCTGTCCGCCCCTGGTGCTCTTTTTTAGTTCATCCTTTAATGCATTCAGACTTTTCTTAAGGACGATTTCATGCCCTATGAGTTCAAGATACTCGGGTTTTCTGATAATAGCTTTTGAAAGATATTCACTCTGTGAAAAAAGGTTGATAAGGACTGGAACCATGTCTTTATTTTCCTTAAAGAGGTCAAGGTAAGATTCTCTCAAGCTGAGCATCGAGGCAAAGGCCTGCAGATGATTCAGTGCCATATCAGGGTTGTTGCTTTTAACCGCTGCATCAACAAATACCGGAAGAATCTCGCTTAGTACCCTCCGCCCCCTGAGCGTCTGGAAATGGCGGGAGGCATCCCTGATATGCTGGATATTGCGCAAGCCCTTTTCCACATCTTTCAGCCCTATCTTGCCCAGATATTCTTTAAGTTCGATGTCTGAAAGTTCCTCGTCAAACAGCACCACGCCATCTGACAGTTCTTTTTTATCTTCTTTAAAAAGAGAGTCATAGATGTTTCTTGTTTTATTTCTTCTGAGTTCGAGCTCTGATAAGAAAGAAGTTTTTTCTAAAAACCCCATTTTCCTTGCGAGCGCATTCAGTTCTTTTTCATCGGAAGGCAGGCTGTGTGTCTGCAGGTCGTTAAGCTGCTGAAGCCTGTGCTCGAGAGTTCTGAGAAACGTGTAGTTGTCTGAAAGCATGGCATAGTCAGCCTGGCCGATAAGATTTTTCTGCAGGAGCCTGTGCAGCGCTTTTTGCGTGCCCCGTTCTTTTAACAGTGGTTCCCTGCCGGCATAAATGAGCTGCAGGGCCTGTATGAAAAATTCTATCTCTCTTATCCCTCCATATCCTCTTTTTATGTCATTTTTTTTGAATGTTGAATCTATCCTTGTCTTTATCTGCCTTATCTCATCTATTGCGCTGTAGTCCAGATATTTTCTATATACAAATGGTTTGATCATCTCCAGGAATTCATTTCCTAGGGCTAAATCTCCTGCTATTGGCCTTGTCCTTAGGAGCATGGCCCTTTCCCAGGCCCTGCCCCATGATTCATAGTATGTCTCGTACCCTGATAAAGGCAGCGCCAGGCTTCCCCTTTGGCCTTCCGGCCTTAACCTGAGGTCAACCCTGTATGCAAAACCGTCCTCTGTATTCATGGATAGAAACCTGTTCAGGTTTTCCCCTAACTTGCAGTAATACTCATGGTTGCTTATCCTGTTGGCATTAATGCCTTGCGGTGTTCTTACCCCTGATGTTTCCCCTTCTGAGGTCCCATACACAAGGATCAGGTCCACATCAGAGCTGAAGTTAAGCTCTTCGCTCCCGAGTTTTCCGAGGGAGATGACTGTAAAGGCATCATTTTTCGGTTCGCCATATGTCTCATTCAGGGTTTTCTTTAAAACTTCTAAGGACTCATTAATTATCGTATCTGCAAGCATGCTCAGTTCAAGCATGGTTTCTATGAGGTCAGACTTTTTAAGAATATCCCGCAGGGTTATTCTGAGCAGTTCTTTTTTCCTGAACTTACGAACAACCCTCATATGCTCCGGGTTATTCTCAAATTGTTCTTTTAAAGAGGCTGAAAGGATTTCTCTGTCCGGGGGGGTATTTATGTCAGCGAGGGTGTCAAAAAGGATATCAGGATTTGAGACGCAGAAGACCGACAGGAACTGGCTGTAACTAAAGAGGAGGGATATTGGTCCAATGTGCGCCTCAAGTTTTTCTATACCTTCGGGGTTATTATCACAGAATGTTGAGAGGTTTTTAAAAGCCCTTTCAGGGTCAGGCGTTGAGAGCGCAGCTGACTTAATCAGTTTTTCCATAAGTAATTGTTGCATGAAATGGCTGAATTCAACAAGGGGCATATTGCCAGCGTGGTGTTATATTTGACCATAAAGAATTAATTGAGGTAGTATTATTAGTAAAGAGGCATGAGGTAAGAATTGATTCCATTTAAAGATGATAACCCGTCAAGCACATTCCCTTTTGTAACGACCTTGATAATTACCGCAAACATACTGGTCTATTTATGGGAATTGATGTCACCTTACGGAGAGAAATATATTGTCTATAGTTATGGTGCAATTCCCTCGAACCTTATATCTTTTAATACGATGCAGCCATTACATCCGGTACTTACGATATTCTCGGCTATGTTCCTTCATGGCGGCTTGTTGCATATCGGAGGTAACATGCTTTTTCTCTGGATATTTGGTGATAACATTGAGGACATGCTGGGACACTTCAGATTCTTTATTTTTTATTTAGCATGCGGTGTTTTAGCTTCTTACGCGCACGCAATAGCATCCCCTTCATCCACAGTTCCAATGATAGGTGCAAGCGGTGCAATTGCCGGTGTTTTGGGGGCATACATTGTTTTGTTCCCGAAGGCAAGGGTTTACACATTGATATTTTTGGGATTTTTTATTGAGGTTATCAAAATTCCAGCCTTGATAGTTATTGGATTTTGGGCTATTATACAGGTTGTCAACGGGCTTTTGACCCAGGGGATTGCAGCACAAGGAGGGGTCGCGTGGTTCGCCCATGTCGGGGGGTTCCTGGTGGGGCTTCTGACAATTAAACTCTGGTTACCCAAGAGGAGGTTTAGAGAGTGATAGTAGGCTGTCCGAAATGTAAAACAAAGCTTAAGGTTGCGGATGAAAAACTCACACCTGAAGGTGTACGGTTCAAATGCCCCAAGTGCAGCACAGTGCTCCTGGTAAAAAAACCTGCAGTGCAGATAAAACCTTTGGAGAATAAGCTTATTGTTGCGCATGAAAACCCTGCAATCGTTGAGAGGATAAACAAATTACTGACACAAAAAGGTTACGCGGTCATTGTTTCATATGATGGAATAGATACAATGATTAAGGCTATAAAAGAACTCCCATTCCTTGCGATCCTTGATGTTGCACTTCCAAAGATATACGGGTTTGAGGTTTGCAAGAGACTGAAAGAGCGGGCAGAAACAAAAGCAATAAAGGTCATACTTATAAGTTCGATTTACGATAAAACCAGATACAGAAGAGAGCCAATCTCCTTGTACGGAGCTGACGATTATATTGAGGAGCACGAGATAGAAGATTTGCTCATGGATAAAATTGATGTATTAAGAGGTGTAAAGCCGAAAGAAGAGATTGCGGAAAAGCCAAAAGAGCCGGTTTTTGAAAAACCGCAGCAAAAGGTTGAAATGCCGGCGCCGCTCAAAGTTGAAACAACTCTTAAGGCAGCAGCCCCTCAAGCAGCACCGCCCCCAAAACCGGAAATAAAAGTAGAGGCAGATGAAGCAGTAGAGAAAGCGCGCCGGTTGGCCAGGACTATTATATCTGATATTTATCTTTACAGTTCTTCAAAAATGGAGAACGCAATAAAAAATAACAATTTTTACACTGTGTTTGCCTCTGAAGTTAAAGAGGGGACGAAGCTTTATGATGGCAGAATACCGCAGGAAGTCCGGAATAAAGGCAATTTTTTCCGCGAGGCTATTGATAATTTTATAGAAAACAAGAAGAAAGTCTTAAAAATCTAAAAATAGAAGCAAAGAAGAGAAAGAAAGAGTTTTAGCGAGATTTCAAGGTTTTTATCCGTTTTAACTCCCCTTGCCTTAAAGACCATCTTTTAGTATATTAGCACTCTCTGGCAATGAGTGCTAATAATTCTAAAGCCCCGATATTATCGGGGCAGCTATCAGTTAAAAATATAAGAAAGGAGACATGTTTATGAAGTTTAAACCACTTAGAGACAGGGTATTTGTCAAATATTCCTCGGAAGAGGAAAAGACAGCGGGCGGTCTTTACATACCCGATGCAGCAAAGGAAAAACCGCAGAAAGGCACAGTAATAGCAGTAGGAACAGGAAGGGTGACAGACGATGGCAAACGGCAGCCCATGGAGATTAAGGTAGGGGATACGATACTTTTTGACAAGTATTCAGGCTCAAAGATCAAGATGGACAATGAGGAGTATCTCATAATAAGAGAAGAAGACATACTGGGAATCGTAGAAGGATAAAAAAGCAGGTCGGTACGACTCGCAACCGAGCTGACAGCTATAAGCTTTCAGCTTTAAATTAAAGAAGGAGGATTTACAAATGGCTAAACAGCTTCTTTTTGATGAAGCAGCAAGGCATGAAATACTCAAAGGAGTGAGCATGCTTACAGATGCAGTAAAGGCGACACTCGGACCAAAGGGGAGGAATGCAATCCTTGATAAAAAATATGGCGCGCCGACAATTACAAAAGACGGCGTTACCGTTGCAAAGGAGATAGAGCTTAAGGATCCTTATCAGAATATGGGCGCACAGCTTGTAAGAGAAGTGGCATCAAAAACATCCGATGTAGCCGGCGACGGCACAACAACAGCAACTGTGCTTGCGCATGCTATTTACAGAGAAGGCATGAAGCACGTTGTAGCAGGTGCAAACCCGATGGATATTAAGAGGGGAATTGAAAAAGCAGTAGAGGTGGTTATAGATGAGCTTAAGAAAATGAGCAAACCTGTTGCTGACAAGAAAGAGATAGCACAGGTTGGAACAATTTCTGCAAACAGCGATCCGTCTATCGGCGAGCTGATTGCAGAGGCAATGGACAAGGTTGGGAAAGACGGCGTAATTACGGTTGAAGAGGCTAAAAGCATGGCAACAACACTTGATGTTGTTGAGGGTATGCAGTTTGACAGGGGATATATTTCTCCTTATTTCATAACAGACCCTGAGCGCATGGAATGTATACTTGAGGACGTATTTATACTCATCCATGAAAAGAAGATTTCAAACATGAAGGACCTTCTTCCGATACTTGAACAGACAGCAAAGATGGGGAAACCGTTGATGATTATTTCTGAGGAAGTTGAAGGTGAAGCCCTGGCAACCTTGGTTGTGAATAAATTGCGCGGCACGATCCAGGTCTGTGCTGTTAAGGCCCCTGGTTTTGGCGATAGAAGAAAGGCAATGCTCGAAGACATCGCAACCCTTACAGGCGGCACACTGATAGCAGAAGACCTTGGTATTAAGCTTGAGAGTATAAAGATTGCTGATCTCGGAAGGGCAAAAAAGATTACGGTTGACAAGGAAAACACAACTATTGTTGAAGGCGCCGGAGACCATGCAAAGATTCAGGGAAGGGTAAAACAGATAAAGGCACAGATAGAGGAAACAACCTCTGATTATGATAAGGAAAAACTGCAGGAGCGGCTTGCAAAGATAGTTGGCGGAGTTGCGGTTATCAATGTCGGAGCTGCAACCGAAACAGAGATGAAGGAGAAAAAGGCAAGAGTTGAGGATGCACTCCATGCAACAAGGGCTGCTGTTGAAGAAGGCATAGTCCCCGGCGGAGGCATTGCATTTCTCAGGACCCTGCCTGCCCTCAATAAACTTAAACTGGAGACTGACCAGCAGGTAGGCGTTGAGATTGTAAAAAAGGCCCTTGAAGAGCCAATAAGACAGATTGTCAATAATGCAGGGCTTGAAGGTTCTGTGGTTGTCGAGAAGGTTAAAAACTCAAAAGAGATAAACTATGGATTTGATGCAGATAAGGAAGAGTATGTTGATATGATAAAGGCAGGGATTATAGACCCGACAAAGGTGA
Organism: Thermodesulfovibrionales bacterium; assembly: GCA_919901705.1. Classification (GTDB taxonomy): domain Bacteria; phylum Nitrospirota; class Thermodesulfovibrionia; order Thermodesulfovibrionales; family UBA1546; genus SCSY01. Next base: position 6,847 of record CAKKPR010000159.1, read on the forward strand.
CAAGAACTGCGCTTCAGAATGCTGCTTCTGTTGCAGCTTTGATGCTTACAACCGCTGTTATGATTACAGACATACAGGAAGAAAAACCTGAGGCGCCTGGAATGCCGTCTGGCGGAATGGGCGGAATGTATTAAAGGATAGCTATCAGCTTTCAGCAATTAGCTGGCAGCAAGACAAAAATAGGAAAGGGCGTGCTCTGCACGCCCTTTTTATTGTGTGACTCATTGACTGCTTTGTGTCAATTCTGGCATTCTAAATAAAGTGGGAAAGAATATCATAGCCATACTTCTGAGCCTTATATTTCTCTATCTAATATATATAGCAATAGAATTCCTGGTTCCATTGCCAAACGGGACAAAGACCAAGGAGATACAGATACCGCAGGGAGCAACATTCAGACAGGCGGTTGAAATCCTTGGAAAAGAAAATCTCATAAGGGACAAAAGCATTTTCCTCTTTATAGGCAGACTTACCGGGTTGCACAGAAAAATAAGGGCGGGTTACTATTCGATCACAGGCTCCATGAACCCGCTGGATGTTTTAATCCTCTTAAAGAACGGCCAGATTATAGAATATGACATAACAGTGGTGGAAGGGGATTCTCTGCTGGAGATAAGAGAAAAACTTGTCGAGAAAAACATTGTGGACAGACAGACATTCAGAAAGATTGCGAGGGATAGTGATTTTTTAAAGTCATTTAATATTGATGCTCCGTCAATCGAGGGATATCTTTTCCCTGATACATATAAACTGCCTAAGGGAATAGAGGCTGAGAATGCCCTTGCCATGATGATAAACAGCATGCGTGCGAAATATTCAGCTAAATTACGGGAAAGGGCAGCAGAACTTGGACTCACAGAGAACGAGGTTCTTACGCTCGCATCCATAATTGAAAAAGAGGCAATCATAAACAGTGAAAGGCCCTTGATATCGGCTGTCTATCACAACAGGCTTAAAAAAAGGATGCTGTTGCAGGCAGACCCGACCGCAGTTTATGGCATAAAGAGTTCAAAGGAAAGAATAACCATGAGTGATCTCAAGCGTAAAACCCCGTATAACACATACGTTATTAAGGGCCTGCCGCCGGGGCCTATTGCCTCGCCAGGCATCAAATCAATTGAGGCGGCATTGTATCCTGCAGATGAGAGATATCTTTATTTTGTATCAAACAATGACGGCACGCATCAGTTCTCTGTCACATCAGAAGAACATATAGCTGCGGTGAAGGCATACAGGGAGATGAGAAAGATAGATAAAGAGATAGAGAAGCTGAAAGAGAAGGAAAAACAGAAAGAGATAGAAAAAGAGAAAAATAATAACGGGGTGAAGGTTAATGGGCGCTCGTAAGAAAACATGTACGATTTATGTCGGAAAGGTTCCTGTTGGCGGCGGACACTCAATCAGTGTTCAGTCAATGACCAAGACAGACACGAGGGATGTAAAGGCAACAGTAAAACAGATTAAGGGACTGGAAAAAGCCGGTTGCGAGATTATAAGGCTTGCTGTGCCTGATATGGATGCGGCAAAGGCATTGGGCAAAATAAAAAAATCCGTAAACATACCAATGATATCAGATATCCATTTTGACTGGAGGCTTGCACTTGAGGCAATAAAGCAGGGAGTTGACGGCTTGAGGATAAATCCCGGCAATATCGGCGCCGGCTGGAAAGTGAAAGAAGTTGTTGCAGGTGCAAAGGATAAGGGATTGCCTATCCGGATAGGCGTAAATGCAGGTTCACTGGATAAAAGACTTCTCGGGAAGTACGGGCATCCAACACCTCAGGCCCTTGTAGAAAGTGCAACAGGGCATATAAATATTCTGGAGGGATTAAAGTTCAGGGACATAAAGGTCTCTCTCAAGGCATCGAATGTGCCAACCACTGTTGAGGCATACAGGCTGTTTTCAAGGAAATTTAAATATCCATTGCATGTGGGTATATCAGAGGCAGGGCTGCCGTCAACCGGCATTATAAAAAGCGCTGTGGGTATAGGCATATTACTTTCAGAGGGCATAGGAGATACCATCAGGGTTTCACTGACTGCAGAGCCTGTTGAAGAGATAAGGGTGGCTTACGGGATATTGAGTGCTCTCGGTTTAAGAAAAAGGGGCGCTGAGATAATCTCATGTCCTACCTGCGGCAGGTGCAATATTAATCTGAAAGGGCTTGCTGCGAAGGT
>CAKKPR010000160.1 GCA_919901705.1 Thermodesulfovibrionales bacterium
AAAAAATGCATTTCTCCTATTTAGCGCTATATGATATAATTACTTATCATTTATATAGGAGGGCGGTATGATAGGACGAATCTCGGTTGATAAAAATATAATGCACGGCAAACCGTGTATAAGAGGCACAAGAATCCCGGTGTATCTGATTCTTGACCTGTTGGCCGGCGGTTCAACAATAAAAGATATTCTCAATGATTATCCTGATATAACAGAAGAGGACATCAGGGCTTGTGTTGAATATGCTGCAATGCTTGCGAGGGAAGAGGCAGGTGAACTGGAAACAGCCGCATAGATGAAATTCCTGCTTGATGAAAATATCTCGCCCAGGACAGCCCAATTTTTAAAAGAACTCGGCCATTACGCTATTCATGTGCGAGAGGTCAATCTCAAAGGCGCATCGGATGATAAGATTTTTGAATATGCAAAACAACACGGTCTTTTATTGATAACCATAGATCGAGATTTTGGGAATATCATGGATTACCCTCCTGGCACTCACCATGGAATAATAAGACTGAAGCTCAGATATATGCCGTCAAGAACGGTAAATTCAGTTTTACAAAGCTTTCTTGCAGAAATTAATTCTGAAGATATTTATGGCAACTTAGCTATTTTAGAAGAAGACAGATACAGGATAAGAAAAAAGATGCTTTAATTGAAAGGGTGGATAAAAATTTTAAAAAGTAATTTTTGCCTGCCTCGTATATAAAAGTTATACACCCTTTCAAGCCTTGATTCTATTGGCTTTGCATCCGATTACATGAGAAAGGCTGTATTTAATAATTATACAAAATCAAAGGTTATAGAACATTGAAATTCTTCAATCTATTGATTTGGTTGGGTTTTGTAAACTGGTATCATTATTGCTATCTTAATAATTGTAGATTTAGTTGTATGGATTAATGTATATTTGTTTGGGAACGGGGCTTAGAACTTTAATGAAATACGGAAGGGAGGCTTAATTATGGAAAAAAAGGGGAAGATATTAGTATTAGATGATGACCCTGTAGTAACTCTGAGTTGTAAAAGAATCCTCGGCGCGGAAGGTTACAATATCATAACCGTTGACAGGGGCGAAGACGCAATCAAGAGAATCTCTAATGAGGAATTCGATCTTCTGATTTCAGACATAAGGCTGCCTGATGTTAACGGCATTACTGTATTAAAAGAGTCAAAGATTATACAGCCCAGGCTGGATGTGGTCATAATTACAGGTTATCCGACATTGGAGGACGCCAAAGAATCGGTAAGGCTTGGCGCATTCGAATACATAGAGAAGCCCTTCACTCCTGATTTTATGATGAATGTTGCCGGTAAAATTTTTGACCAGAGGGGATGGATTTTAAGAAAGGCGTTCATTGATGAATTCAGGAATGACATTGTATCTCTCAGGGACACGCAGAATCCTGTTATCTTTTATAAAGAGGGGACATGGGCCAGGCCCATAAAGGATGGGCTCTGGGAGGTAGGCTTTGACATAAGATTCTGGCTGCTTAGCGGACAGCTTATGTATATTGATATTCCTGAGGGGCTTAAGATGGTTACAGCAGGAGCGTCTTTCGGGAAAATCTTATCGGGTTCCGGTCAGACAGAGGACCTTGTTTCACCGATGACCGGCATGGTCAAAGAGACGAACACAAATGCCAATACAGCCATGAGCGCATTAATCAGGGATAACCTGAGCGAAGGGTGGCTTCTCTGGCTGGCGAGGGT
>CAKKPR010000161.1 GCA_919901705.1 Thermodesulfovibrionales bacterium
GTAAGATCAATGTTTTTCATTTGCTCTTGGCGTATCCCGCAGCATCCTGAATTTTATCCTTAAGGAAATCCCCTACTTTTCCCCTATTTTTATTATCTCTTATTGAAGACAACTGATTGGTTGATTCAGACAATTTGTCTCCTTGCGCTCAGAATTTTTCCCCTCAATCTTATTCCCTTTTCCCGCCTATTTTATTCAATCTGACAACAATAGTCCATAGCACAATATCTCGCAACTCATGGGAAGGTTTGATTTTTGCGGTTAGAGCTTGAAGCTCAGTCAGAGAGCGGGATAAAATAATACATTATCTGTTAAAATTATAACCATGATTGGTTCGTTAAGAGGGAAATTAATTTCGAGAAGGCCAGACAATGTCATTGTAGAGGTCAATGGCGTTGGCTATCATGTGAATGTCCCTCTGAATATCCTCTCAACCCTGCCAGAAGAAGGAAGCAATGTATTTCTTCATACCTATACACACGTCCGGGAAGATGCTCTTCAGCTGTACGGCTTTTCAACAGAGGATGAAAAAAAGATATTTACAACACTTCTTGGGATAACAGGCGTTGGCCCGAAGATGGCATTAAACATACTTTCAGGCATATCCCGTAATGATTTCGTTGAGGCTATAGAAAAAGAAGATGTTGCCCTTCTCTGCAGGATACCGGGCCTTGGCAAAAAAACAGCACACAGGCTGATACTCGAACTCAGGGACAAACTTCCTTCAGCGGAAAAACCAAAAGACAGGGTCTTTGAAGATACTCTCTCAGCTCTTGTCAACCTCGGTTATAAAAAATCAGATGCACAGGCGTCCCTTGAAATGGCCTATAAAAAAGGGATTAAAGGAATAGAAGGCCTTCTTAAGGAATCCCTAAAGTATCTGACAGGTAATGCAACAGATTCGGGAAGAGATAAAGGGGCTGACAACTGAAAACTAAAAACTGTAAACTACTATTATGATTCGCAAGGACGACGAGCTCAGGAACGAGTCGCAACGACCGGAAAGGACCTTAACCCCTGCCATAAAGGATGAGGATATCTCTTTTGAACTTAACCTGAGGCCCAGGACCTTCAGTGATTTTGTAGGGCAGGAAAAGATTAAAGAAAACCTCAAGGTATTCATCACCGCAACAAAACAGAGAAATGAGCCGTTGGACCACGTGCTTTTCTGCGGCCCGCCGGGACTTGGAAAAACAACCCTTGCCGCAATAATTGCAAACGAGCTTACGGTAAATATAAGATCCACATCAGGCCCTGTTCTTGAAAGACCGGGTGACCTTGCCGCAATACTCACAAACCTCTCAGACTTTGACATACTTTTTATAGATGAGATACACCGCCTTCCAAGGATTGTCGAGGAAGTGCTCTATCCTGCAATGGAGGATTATCAGCTCGACATTATCATCGGACAGGGGCCAAATGCAAGGACCTTGAAACTGAATCTGCCGAAATTTACACTCATCGGAGCAACAACAAGGACAGGGCTTCTTACATCTCCCTTAAGAGATAGATTCGGTGTAATAAACAGGCTTGAATTCTATGAGCCTTTGGAACTAAAAAAGATAGTTTTGCGGTCAGCAGGAATTCTTGGGATAGAGATTAAGGATGACGCCAGCCTTGAGATTGCTATGCGTTCGCGCGGGACACCCAGGATTTCAAACAGGCTTTTAAGAAGAATAAGAGACTTTGCACAGGTGAAAGGCGATGGAACGATTAATCTGAAAATGACAAAGGAATCGCTGCTCTCTCTTGATGTTGATGAAAAAGGCCTTGATGACGTAGACAGAAAACTGCTTACAACAATCATAGAGAAATTCGGCGGCGGCCCTGTTGGCGTAGATACGCTCTCCGCTGCGATGCGGGAAGATAAAGAAACGCTTGAAGATGTTTATGAACCCTATCTGCTTCAGGAAGGCTTCCTCGAAAGAACGCCGCGCGGAAGGCTCGCCACAAAAAATGCATACCAGCATCTTGGAATTACCATACCGCAAGGATTGTTTTGAAGATTATTGTTGTGGATTAACGAGTGGAATATGTATAACGTATGAAGCTCACCGGGCCGCAGGGACCGGTGTTCGGGGTAAACAGTTTCAGTGCACAGAGCATGAAATGCAGGGGTCATAAGACCTGACAAGCATCTCTGCCAATAACCCGATATTCCTGTCCTTCATTCCTTCAGATGCATATCGCACTGCGAGTTCCTCAAGGTCATGCTGGATATTTGCGTGGTTCTGGCTCGTGGGTATTACACAATCGCATTTCACAATATGCCCTGCCTCATCAAATTCATAACAGTGATAAAGAATCCCGCGCGGCACCTCCACTGCGCCCACTCCCGTACCTTTTTGGGGGACAACCTCCTGTCTCGGCTCAGTCCATTCAGAATCAAGAAGTTCTTCAATCAAACCAAGAGATTCATTCACCACATGAACACATTCAACCAACTGGGCGATATTATTCATGTACGGATTATGGTTCAGGGGCTTAAGTCCAAAACTTAGAGATACTTCCCTGGCAGCAGGATGAAGAAATTCAAAATTATTGTTTATCCTGGCCAATGCTCCCACGGCAAAAGATCTGCGGGAAAGCCGTGACCATTTTGATGTTGACTGGCTCACAATGTATTCATTTGTCATCTGTTTATATTCTTGTTCTTTTTTAGCCACGCCGTCTGTTGATATCAGGCCGCCGCCTATAAAGGGATAATTTTCATCCCCTTTCAGAGATACGAATTCTGTTTCTCTGACAAAATCAGGAATATTAAATGTCCTGAAAAGTTCAGCAGTGAATAAAAGGCCGTTTATCACATCCTGCAAACGTTCCCTGAATTTTATTAATTCTTTTTTGTCAGGCAGCATCGTGAATCCACCCACAACCGGCCTTGTGGGATGCATGCGCCTTCCCCCGATACAGTCACACATATCATTGGCGAGTTTTTTGATGCCTGCAGCCTTTATCACAATATCGGGATGTGATTTTATCAGCGGGAATACACTCCCGGCATTTAAAAAATCAGGCGCTGACAGGAAATAAAGATGGAGTATATGGCTCTGGAGTGTTTCCATGTGCTTTAAAAGCAGCCGAAGCTTCTGTGTTTGAGATGTCGGGGTAATCCCGAAGGCATTCTCAACAGCTCGGATACTCGCCAGTGTGTGCCCTATGGAACAGATGCCGCAGATCCTTCCGCAGATCCATGGCGCATTGTCCCACTTCTTGCCGACAAGTATTGCCTCGAAAAATCTTGGGGTCTCAACAACTTCCCACTTTGCCTCCTGAAGTTCTCCGTCATGTATCTTAATCCTGATATTTCCATGACCTTCTACACGGGCAAGATGGTGTATATTTATATTGCAATCGACCTTCATGCGCTTGTCCCCCTATTTTTTTCACCGGATTTCCTGAGTGCATCTGCAAATGCAGAGAACCCTCCAAAACATTCCAGGCGGTCAAGTATTGTATCTTCTGAGAAACCATATTCCTTCATAATCTTTTTCATCTGCTCCACATTTGCATCCTCTGCAGGGCCGCGGCAGCCCCAGCAGCCAAATCTGTTGTTAGGGCACCAGGAATCACAGCCACCCCGTGTAATCGGCCCAAGGCATGGCTCACCAAGGTCAAAAAGACAGATATTTTCATTTGCCTTGCATTCAGTGCATATAGGATATTTGGGGTGGACCACTGCCTTCCCAATCGCAATATTCGTGACAATCCTTTCCACTTCTTCCTTTTTAACAGGGCATCCGAATATCTTAAGGTCCACCTTGACCACATCCTCCAGAGGCCTGACAGGTTCTGTTTCTACGGGTGAGTTTCCATAGACCTCTTTTTTGACCCAGTCAAGACTGAAGCGGTTCTTGAGCTGGTTCACTCCTCCAAAGCAGGCACATGAGCCTAATGCCACAAGAATCTTTGCCTTTGACCTGATATCTTTCAGCCTTTCCACCTCGTCGCTCCTGGTTATGCTCCCTTCAACAAAGGCAATCTCATAATCATCGGCCTTCTCTTTCATCGCCTCACGGAAATTTACCACCTCCACCAAGGCTAAGAAGTCCAATAAAGCAGACTCATTATTTAAGAGCTGAAGCTGGCAGCCTTCGCATGATGAGAATTCGAAAAAAGCCACCTTCGGGCGGTACAGCGGCACGCCGAGATATGTCCTCACAGGGCCTGCATCCATCTATATCGCCTCCTTCAGATTCATTACAGTCCAGTAGTCAAACACAGGGCCATTAAGACATGTATAGGTTGAACCCACATTGCAGCGGCAGCATTTGCCCATGCCGCAGTGCATTCTCCGTTCAAGCGAGACAAACATCTTCTGCATCGGGATATCTTTCTGATTAAGCATATTGCATACAAACTTGAACATGACCGGCGGGCCGCAGACAATCGCATACGTGCTTTTAAAAAAGGTTTCACCCCTTTCAGAAAACATCTGTTCAAGTATCTTTGTTACTAACCCCACCGGCCCTTTCCATAGAAGGTCAGGCTTGTCGACAATTATGCTGAGTCCGATATCATCAGCGCGCCACATTTCATACTGGTATGTAAAGAGAAGCTGAGACGGGTCTTTAGCGCCATAGATAATGTCTACACTGTTGAAACGGCTGCGGTTATCCTGCGCATATGATATGGCTGCCCTGAGAGGCGCAAGCCCTAATCCGCCGGCGATAAGAAGGATGTTCTGGCCGTGCATCTTTTCCATTGGAAAGCTTGTGCCAAAAGGGCCTCGAATTCCTACATGAGTCCCGCGCCCTACCCTGGACAAAAAATTCGTGAGGTTCCCGGCCTTGCGGATACAGAGTTCAACATCGCCGTGTCTCGCAGGCGAAGAAGATATTGAAAAAGGCGCCTCGCCTATTCCCGGCAGCTCAAGCATAAGAAACTGTCCCGGCTGAAAAATGAACTGCCTGCGCTCTTCGGTATCTATTATCTGTATCCTGTAAAGATTTTCCATTTCAGTAAGCCTGTGTATATTTGTAATCTCAGCCTTATAGGTATATTCAAATGTGCTGAGGTCGCTTTTGCGGTGCTGCTTCTGAGGGGCCTCGCTGATAATATCTGTGAACTTTAACTTGTTATCCAGGTCAATTCTCCTCTCCGCGGACACTGGCTATGACTTCAGGCACTGTAATGTTGGCAAGGCAGGCCTCGCCGCAGCGCCCGCAGCCAACGCAAAGGGATTCTTCATATGCCTCAACAAAACCGCGGTGTTTGTGATAATAACGGTATTTCAGGCGGACATGCCTCTCGGGACGGAAGTTGTGCCCTCCTGCCACCTGTGCAAAGTCTATAAGGTTGCATGAATAAAGCATCTTTGTCTTTTTTGCGCCGCGGAGGTTTATATCCACAGTCTCCTCAACGCCATAGCAATAGCATGTTGGACACACCTTGGAACACGACCCGCACGCAAGACATTTCTCTCCCCACTGCTTCCAGACATCTGACTGGAATTCCATATCAAGTATCTTTGTGAGGTCAGTTGTATCAACATGTGCTGTAAATTTTTTATTCTTTTCCGAGGCAACCTTCATGTAATGAATATGGTCTGCTTCTATTGGTTCTGCTGTCCTGATGCCTTTGAGGAAATTGTAGGCAGTGGCAGAGAGTATCTCAACAAAATATCTCTCACCAATATCAGTAATGAACATGTCGAACCCGTGCAGGGCCGTGTCTGTGCCCATTGAGCGGCAGAAGCAATAAGGCTGGGGTGTGCAGTCAATGCCCACGATGAACATGTTTTTCCTTTTCGCGGCATAATAAGGCATAGGGTAAACACTTCCCATAAGCACCTTGTCGAGTTTGTTCAATGCATTTATATCACAGGCGTGAAGCCCGAAAAAGATGAAAGGCTCGTTGATATTATAGTCAACTTTTTTCTGCCAGCCGTCAACATCCACATTGAATGTAGCAAGGTCTTCTTTAAACGGGAGGAAGTATCTTTTGGCGGGTATTTTTGTGGTTGTATAGTCCAGCTTCATATCATTGAAGCTATCCACCTCATTAAAGGCAAAAAGGGGCTTGCCATTACGGTCCCTGGCAATCTCGACAGGGCCGACAACTTTATTGCCGGAAACCATAATATCGAAAAGTCTTTTAAGCTCTTCCTTGTCAAATACCCTGAATATCATTTCCCCTCCTGCAAAGGTTCCGCCCTCACCAAAATTATCTGATGTTTAGAGTGTTTATTCAAGGGTTAATTT
>CAKKPR010000162.1 GCA_919901705.1 Thermodesulfovibrionales bacterium
ACTCTTATGCCTATGAAGGGCATAGAGTTTATATATTCAGAAAACCTTACTTTTTTAACCTCGCCTCCCTTATTTTTTACTCCGCCTGCATGGATTAAATAAATCGCTCTTTGCTCTCTGCTCTCTGCCCTTTGCTCTATCTTTACTATCCCTATGTGCCCGACTATCTCTCCGACTTTTCTTTTCTCAACTGCCTTGATAAAAAAAATAAAGTCTCCATCCCTCAGATTTAAACTGCTGGAACTTTTTGAACTTCTTAAACTCTTTAACAAATCTTCTTTTGAAACCATCTTAACTTTTCCCCTTCCCCTTGAACCTGTTATCTCTGTAACTTTTCCAAGCTCTTCTGTAATTTCTCTTCCCCATCTGCCGCTGTCAAGCATATCTTCTCCGTACTGAAACCTGTCCTCATAATTAAGCACTTTCCCGTTATTGCCGAGTTTCCCTCTGTTTATAAACCGTTTATCAAGCGCAATGTTTACGGCTTCTTCAGGGGTAAGGCTCATCGCAAGTTCAACTGCCCTGAAACTCAGATACATGCAGTCCGCACGCTCATCAGCAACAATCACTTTTTTAGTAACATATTCTCCAAGCGGATCAGGGTCGTAAGGAGTGCCCACAAATTTTTCAGCCCACAAAGCAATCCTCTCACCAACCGGCTTACCGGCAATTTCTTTCTGGAAGGAGGCTATCTCAGTGTCTGGCATGAAGGGAAAAGTAATGGTAGGAAAGAATAAAAACAGGACAGTCATTGCGAGCCCCTTCGCTCTTGTCATTGCGAGCGACCAACGGGAGCGCGGCAATCTCGTTTTATCGCTCAGGGCAGGCTCCGGCATGGCATTCTTGGTTTTTCCCACGAAAGTGGGAATCCAGAAAAAAAGACTGGATTCCTGCCTCCGCAGGAATGACAATTCTTTAAGATTGCTTCGTCGCTCTGCTCCTCGCAATGACATTTTCATTTTCCATGCACCTATTGCTTAAATCTCACCTCAGCCCCATCGCCTCACGCACAAAACGCATCGTCTCCTCTGCAACCTTCCTTGCCTTATCAGTCCCCTTCTCCGCTACTTCCATAACAAGCTTTGGATTCGCAATAAGCTCGGAACGTTTTTGCCATATAGGCTCAAGAACCCTGAATATATTTTTTATGAGTATCTTCTTGCACTCAACACACCCTATGCCTGCTGTCCTGCAGCCCTCTGCAACCTCGTTCCGTTCTTCTTTTGTTGAAAAAATCCTGTGAAGCTGAAACACAGGAGAAAGTTCAGGGTTGCCTTTGTCAGTCCTTCGTTTCCTTGCAGGGTCTGTCATCATTGTCAGTATTTTCTGTTCAGCAACCTTAGGCGAATCAGAAAGATATATTGCGTTGTCATAGCTCTTGGACATCTTTCTTCCGTCAATGCCAGTCACCTTTGGAAACTCTGTGAGCAATGCCTCCGGTTCCGGAAATATCTCTTTATAAAGAAAGTTAAATCTCCTTGCAATCTCTCTTGATATCTCAAGATGAGGAACCTGGTCAACGCCAACAGGCACATATTTGGCCCTGTAGATTATAATATCTGCTGTCTGAAGCAATGGATAACCCAGAAATCCATATGTAGATAAATCCCTGTCTTTAAGTTCCTGCTGTTTTTCTTTATACGTAGGAACTCTCTCAAGCCATCCTAATGGAGTAATCATTGAAAGCAAAAGGTGCAGTTCAGAGTGCTGGAGAATTTTTGATTGCAGGAATATCGTGCATTTATCAGGGTCAAGCCCGGAAGCCAGGTAATTTATCAACAGATCCTGAGTTGATTCCTTGATCCCTGAAGGATTTGTGTATCCCGTCGTCAGCGCATGCCAGTCTGCAATAAAATAGAAACAGTCATATTTATCCTGAAGCCTCACCCAGTTCTGCAATGCTCCAACAAGATTACCGAGATGTAATTTACCGCTTGCCTGCATGCCGCTTAAAACCCTGTCCAAATTAACCTCCATGTTTAGTAAATAGCGAAATACAGGTAATATTATGAATCTATCTGAGAG
>CAKKPR010000163.1 GCA_919901705.1 Thermodesulfovibrionales bacterium
AGCGGAACGGGTTAATACTTACACCCTCTTCCATCTTCTGTGAATCCAGAGCCATTCAAAGGGATGTTCTTTGATATATCCCTCAATAAAACCTGAAAACTTCTTTGTATCCTCAAGCGCTGCTTTTTCCTTATCAGCGATATTCGATAATTCCACTTCAGGATATATTTTCAGGCTGTGCCCCCTCTCTGTCCTGTGTATGAATACAGGGAGAACCGCAGCGCCTGTCTTTCTTGCTATGAGCGCAGGCATCTTTGTTGTCCAGGCGCCCCTTCCGAGAAAATCTATTACATAACCTTCATCAGACAAAACAGACTGGTCCATCAGGATGCCCACACTACCGCCTTCTCTCAGCCTCTTTATAATGACCTTTAAGGCCCCCTGTTTGGCGATTATGCTGTTGCCATGTCTCTGCCTTCCGCTCACAATGAATTTATTGATATAGGGGTTATTGATCGGCCTTGCCACTATCGCAATATCTGCAAGATTTGCAGCCACAGCAGTTCCCAACAGTTCCCAGTTCCCGCAGTGGCCAGTTAGGAACAAAATACCTTTGTTGTTTGCCCTGGCCTTATTAAAATTTTCTACGCCTGAAATCTCTACAGAATCTATTATGTTTTTGCCAAGTCCATAATAGATTTTTACTATCTCAGTGAACGACCTGCCGAGGTTTCTGAAAGTCTCTTTTGCAATATTTACAGCCGAGAGCTGAGAGCCGAGAGCCGAGAGCTTGATATTTTCTATCGCAATCCGTCTTCTGCTTCCCCAGATATAAAAAAGCAGAAGGCCGAGCATTTCTCCGGCCTTGATCGAGACTTTAAACGGCAATATTGCTAACGGCAGGGAGAAAATGATAAATAAACCGGCTTCAAGCAGCCATAACGCCTTTTTCATTTATCTTTGTCTTTTTCGTTCTTTTCTTCTTCTTTATCTTTCTTTTCCTTGAGGGCATCTGATATTTCTGTAAGACGTTTTACAATAAGGTAATTGATAGTGCCTTCAGGATATGTACCGTCTTCTTGCAATGCCCCCGCCGGCATACCCGTAAGTATCTCGATCCCTTCCTCAACCCTGTTTATGGGGTAGATTGAGAACTTGCCTTCTTTGACAGCATCAACTACATCCTTTTTTATCATCAGATGTTTAATATTCCGCCTGGGTATTATCACACCATGACTTCCGTCGAGCCCCCTCAACCTGCACAACTCAAAGAATCCCTCTATCTTTTCATTCACCCCGCCTATGGGCTGAACATCTCCGTTTTGGTCCATTGAGCCGGTAATGGCAATGTTCTGCTTTATCGGGACGTTAGCAATACTGCTCAGTAATGCATATAACTCCGCACATGTGGCGCTGTCACCCTCTACCATATCATAGAGCTGCTCGAATGTAATTGACGCTGAAATGCTTATGGGCTTCTTTGTTGCATATGTACTGCCTAAATAGTTTGTTAATATGAGCATTGCCTTTTCATGTATCTTGCCGCTCATCTTTATTTCGCGCTCTATGTTTAAAACCCCTGCCTTTCCTGTCCAGGTCTTCGCAGTTATCCTTGATGGTTTCCCGAAACTGTAATCGCCGAGGTCCAGGACAGCAAGCCCGTTAATCTGGCCGACCCTGGCCCCTGATGTTTCAACTATCAGCGTTCCCTCTGCAATCATCTCGCGGAGGCGCTCTTCTATTCTGTTATTCCTGTAGACCCTTTCATCTATTGCCTTTTCTACATGCTCACTCATAACAACCTTGCTTTTTGCCTTTAGCGCCCAATAGTGCGCTTCATTTATCAGGTCGGTTACCTCACTGAATTTTGATGAAAGTTTTTCCTGATGCTCGGCAAGCCTTGAACCATACTCGATAACCTTTGCAATCCCGGACCTGTCAAACGGAAGCAGCTTGTCATCCTTGCATTTTGCAGCAACAAAAGATGCATACTTATGCATATTCTCATCTGTCCGGTCCATCCTGCTGTCAAAGTCCGATTTAACCTTGAACAGTTCCCTGTATTCTTCGTCAAGGTTATAGAGCAGATAATAAAGACGCGGATCCCCGACAAGTATGACCTTGACATCAAGGGGTATAGCCTCCGGCTTGAGGGTTGTTGTTGATACCAGCCTGTACTGCTCCCACACGTCTTCTATCCTTATATCTTTATTCCTTATAGACCGCTTCAATGCGTCATAGGCAAAAAGATTTCTCAACAGGTCAAGGACATTTAGAACCAGATAGCCGCCGTTTGCCCTGTGCAATGAGCCCGCCTTAATCATTGAAAAATCCGTTATTGCAATACCATATTGTATCTTATGCTCAATCCTTCCAAAAAGATTGAAGTATGTAGGATTGCTCTCAAAAACACAGGGAGCCCCTTTGCTCTCTTTATTATTCACAAGGACATTGACAGTATATCTTGTAAACGTCGGTTCCGCCTTCTGTACCTTCATAAACGGCAGGGCCGGCGCCTGTTCTTCTGTTGTCTTAAAATCGTCAAGATGTGCGAGAATATCTTCCTTCGCATCCTCCAGATAAGCCGTTATCTTTTCATGGTCGCGATATTTACTCTTTAATTCATCTATTAAGTGTCCAACTGCAGAAAGCGCAGCCTCTCTCTCCAGCCTGCCAAGAAGGTCTTTAACGAGCTTTTCTCCTTCCCTTAAAGTCCTGACAACATCATCAAGTTTTTCCTGCAAGGTCTTGCCGAGTTCCTCAACTTTTTTCCTTGTCTTTTCATCAAGGGCATCGAATTCTTCTTCATTTAAAGGTTCTCCTGTTTTTTTGACAGGCACTATCAAAAGGCCGCTGACGGTTTTTCTTATAGAGAATCCCTTGGCCTGCGCCTCATCTTCGAGAGTTGAAAACAGGTCCTTTTGTTTCTTCTGAAATTCTTCAAGAATAAGGTTTTTCTGTTTATCATATTCCTTTGATTCAAAAACCTTCGGCACCTCAACCCTGAGTATCTTTATAAGCTCATCCATATCTTTCTGGAAGGTGACTGCCCTCCCGGGCTCAAGCGACACAGCTATCGGGGCATCGGCGTCCTTGAAATTATAGACATAACACCAGTCGGATGAAACAGGTTCGTTCAAGGACTGTTTTGACAGGATAGACTTTATTGTGCTCATCTTGCCTGTGCCGTTTTCTCCAAGTATAAAAATGTTAAACCCGGAATTTTCAAGGCTTATCCCGAAATCAAGGGCTTTCAGCGCCCTATCCTGCCCAATCGTCCCTTCAAAAGGCGGCAGGTCATCTGTTGTATTGAATTTAAAGATATTCACGTCGCAGCATTTATAAAGCTCGTTGATACTTAATTTGTCAGGCATTACTTACCTCC
>CAKKPR010000164.1 GCA_919901705.1 Thermodesulfovibrionales bacterium
ATAGGAGGTAGTTTATGGCGGAAAAACCCAGGATTTTAATTGTTGACGATGAGATTATAGTCATAAGAAGTGCCGAGAGGGTCCTTAAAGCAGAGGGATATGATGTTGAAGGCGCTATAGGCGGAAGAGAAGCTATTATGAAAATAGAGCAAAACAGCTATGACCTTGTATTTACTGACCTTAAGATGCCTGAAGTTGACGGGATAACCCTTATCAGGTGGATAAAGAAAACAAAGCCTTCAATTGGGATTGTCATCATTACAGGATATCCGTCGCAGGATACTATAAAGGAAGCGCTTGAATTAGGAATAATTGACTATGTGCCAAAACCATTTACTCCTTCGGTGCTTTTAGATGTTACTGAAAGGGCTGCGGAGTGGATAAAGGGCATAAAACCCGAGGAAAAGAAGGTTACAGAGGAATTTCCTCCTGCAATGGAAGCAGAGTTGGAGAGGGTCATCAATGAGTTAAGGCGAAAGCAGGGCGCTTTAATACCTGTTCTTCAGCGCGCACAGGAAATTGTAGGGTATCTTCCTCCGGTAGTCCAGAAGAAAATTTCAAAGGGATTAAATATACCGGTAGCAGAAGTGCACAGCGTTGTATCCTTCTATTCCTTTTTTACGATGAAGCCGAGGGGCGACCACAATATCAGGGTATGTCTTGGCACTGCATGTTATGTTAAAGGGATTGAACGCGTCCTGAGTAAAATTACAGATGCTTTAAAGATAAACATCGGAGATACTACGGAAAACAGAAAATTTTCTCTGGAAGGTGTTCGCTGCCTCGGGGCCTGCGGGCTTGCGCCTGTAATGGTCATTGACCAGGAAACATTCGGCGCCATGACCCCAAAGAAGGCAATAGGGATTATAAGTCAGTACGATCCAGCATTCGCAGAAGCAGCAACCACAGAAGCAGTTGAAGAAGAAATGGCGGAGAAGGAGGACTAAGATGCCTAGATTGAAAATAGAGGACCTTCAGAAGATTAAGGAAAAGCATAAGGCGGATTTCACGCTGAGGGAAGGCGGCTACAGGGCAAAGGTGACAGTCCATATGGGCACATGCGGGATTGCGGCAGGCGCGAGAAATGTCATGACTGCATTGATGGATGAGATAGCAAAGGCCAATACAAGCGATGTTATAGTTACTACCTCCGGTTGTGCAGGTCTCTGTGCGCGCGAGCCGCTGGCCACTGTGGAGATAATGAATCAGGCGCCGGTAAAGTATTGCGACCTGAACGACGAGAAGATAAGGGAGATATTTAAAGAGCATATACTCGGCGGCAATCCCGTAGAAAAATATGCACTGGTAATTGGAAGTGAGACAACATATTAAACTCAAGAAATCGAGGATAAGGTTTAGGTTAAGGTTAAGAACTTCTAAACCTCAACCTTTGCCTCAGCCTGTAATCATAGGAGGATATTAATGGAAAAGTTTCGTGCAAATTTAATGTTATGTGCAGGAACTGGCTGTGTTGCCAGCGGAACAACTAAAGTCAGAGACGCCCTCCGGGAGGAGATTCAAAAAAGAGGGCTTGATGAGGAAATAAAGATAGTCCTGACAGGATGCAACGGCTATTGCGCTGAAGGCCCTGTCCTGTCGGTTTATCCGGATGAAATCTTTTATCAAAAATTGACAGTTGAAGAAATCCCCAAATTAGTTGAAGAGCATTTTCTCAAAGGCAGGCCCTACGAGAAACTGATGTTTAAAGAACCCGAGAAAAAGACAGCAATACCGCTGATGAAAGACATTCCTTTTTTCAAGCATCAGGTATTAAGGGTTTTAAGGAACAAG
>CAKKPR010000165.1 GCA_919901705.1 Thermodesulfovibrionales bacterium
GCAAAAATGGCAGAGAAGAAAGAGACAGCATATAGCGTATAGCGTGTAGTTACAGCCCCCCCACCCATCCCTCGATGGGGGAGGGTTAGGGAGGGGGTGAGTCTGAATTTTATATACATGACAAGCGACAAAAGATAAAAGAATGTTGCAAGGGAAGTGAATCTTTGGACTATATATGTTACCGCCTGGGTCTGAACAGGATGAGAGACAAAGAGAAGGGCAATAAACAAGGGTAAATAGTTAAAAGGTTGAAAAGTTGAAAGGTTGAATTGGTTTGGTTGATTACCGACACTGGCACTAATCACTGACACCTTGAAATAAGGCGTCCTGAATGTAAGAATCACAAGCAGGTAGACAAGGATTGCATTTAGAATATGGATTGCAAGATTAACTATATGATAGCCGAGGGTATTAAGTCCTCCGAAATGATAGTTCAGGACAAATGTCAAAAATCCAACCCATCTCGACCCAGTTGATGGCCAGAAATTACTTAAATCTTTCAGCTTAGGGTTTTCAACAATATGACCTATATCATCCCAAAGAAAGGGGACATGGAACGTGTTTGAATAGGCAAGAAGGCCGAGGATAATAATCAAGAGAATATGGAAAATTGGTTTGTTCATGAATGAATATAGCATTTTTTCTTTTAACGATTCAATTTTTAATCTCTCCGAAAAAGCCATTTCCCATTCAAAAAAATAAGAGATTTTGAGAGCATAATGGCTATTATACCTCACAAATTAATAAAACTTATAGTCTGATTAAAAAATTCTTTTTGATTTTTAAGTCTTTTCCTTGACAAAACAAAAAAGTATGTGATAAATTGCAGCGTTTTCATTTTTAATTATCAAGTCGTTTGGTTATCAAAAATATAATTAAGGTGGAGCAATGTTAGAACTTCAGGTTAAATGGTTTTTAGTGCTGCTTGTGAATTTTCTTGTCCTGATTTATGTGTTGAATATTTTGCTTTTTAAACCCCTTCTCAAGCTTTTTAAAGAAAGGGCAGACAATGTCAACGGCGCCCTCGGCGCTGCAAAAGACATGAATCAGAAGAAGGAAGAAACGATTGCAAAGCTGAGCAGGGAGTTGACTGACGCAAGGAATAAGGCAAAAGGGACATTTGAGGCCTTGAGGGCTGAAGGCGCTAACACACAGAGGGAAGTATTCTCAAAGGCGGAGGCTGAGGCAGCCGATATCCTTCAGAAGGCAAGGCAGGAACTTAAGGCAGAGGCTGAGAAGGCAAGGCAGGCATTACGCGCTGACGTTGAAAAATTTTCTGATGAAATCGTAAGGAAACTGATAAGGGCATGAAAATAAAAAAGTTTCAAGTTTCAAGTTTCAAGTTTCAAGTTTTAATTATTCTTGCATCGTGCATCTGGTATCTTGCATCCGTCAGTATTGTTTTTGCAAGTGGCGGTGAAGCAGCGCATACCCCGCTCTGGAAGGAATATCTGTGGAAAATAATAAACTTCGGAGTTCTGTTTTTTGTCCTCTTTAAATTCGGGAAAAAACCATTGCAGGATTTTCTGAAGACCAGAACCGAGCTTATAGAAAAAACCCTTAAGGAAGCCCAGGAAGCAAAGATACTTGCACAGAAAGCCCTTGCCGAGGTTGAAGAGAGACTTAAGGTGAAGGATAAAGAGCTTGAGGAGATTATTTCTTCTGCAAGGCAGTCAGGAGAAAAGGAGAAGGCGAGGCTTATAGAAGAAGGCAGCAGGATGAAGGCAAAGATACTCGAACAGGCAAAAACTAACATAGATTATGAACTCAGGGAAGCAAAGGCATCCATTAAAGCAGAGGCTGTTGAGATAGCTATGGAACTTGCAGAGAAAAAGATTAAGGAAAAAATCGGTAAGTCCGAGCAGGACATGCTTCTTGAAGAATCGCTTATGAAAATAGAGGGTAAGAAGTGAAACAGATAAAAGAAGGCAAGAAATATGCAAAGATGTTTCTTAATATAGTAGGCATTGACAATGCGCCGATTGCCATTAATGAGCTGAATATGGTTAATGCCCTGATGACTAAGAGCAAAGAATTCAGGGGGCTGCTCGTAGGGCCGCAATTTAAAGCAGGAGAAAGGGAGAAGGTAATAAGGGAGGTTGCAGCCAAAACAGGGCTTTCAGATAATACTGTAAAATTCATAAAACATCTCTCTGATTTAAGAGTTATCAGCGCCCTTTCCGATATTATAAGAATGGCTACTAATCTGTATCTCGAAAAGAAACGCAGGGCAAAGGCAGTTGTCATGACTTCAACCGAGATAACCAAGGACTATGAGAACAGACTCAAGGCAGCATTGGAAAAGGTTATAAACAGGGCTATAGACATAGAGGTTGTTAAGGATTCCTCGCTTCTTGGGGGAATTCTCGTAAAGGTCGGCAGCACGATGTATGACAGCAGCATAAAAGGCCAGCTAAGGCTTTTAAAAGATGAGCTTATAAAGGGGTGATGAAAATGGAGATCAAGGTTGACGAGATAAGTGAACTTTTAAGAAAACAGATAACAGACTTTGAAAAGAAGGTTGACGTCAGCGAGGTCGGAACAGTACTTTCGGTCGGTGACGGTATTGCGAGAGTTTACGGATTGGACAAATGCATGTCATCAGAGCTTCTGGAATTCCCTAATGGCGTTATGGGGATGGCGCTTAACCTGGAAGAAGACAAAGTAGGCGCGGTTCTGTTCGGTGAAGACTCACTTATCCATGAAGGTGACATTGTAAAAAGGACAGGCAGGATTATGTCGGTGCCTGTCGGCGAAGCGATGAGAGGAAGGGTTGTCAATGCAATCGGACAGCCGATTGACGGAAAAGGCCCTATCAATACCAAAGAGTTCAGGATAGTTGACGTTGTCGCCCCCGGCATAGTTGACAGGCAGCCGGTGACAGAGCCTATGCAAACAGGCCTTAAGGCAATAGATGCCATGATACCCGTTGGAAGAGGACAAAGAGAGCTTATTATCGGCGACCGCCAGGTTGGAAAGACAGCGGTTGCTATTGATGCAATTATAAATCAGAAGGGCGGGGACGTTACCTGCATATATGTGGCAATCGGGCAGAAACGTTCGAATGTCGCACGTGTTATGAAGATTCTGGAAGAAAACGGCGCAATGGAGCATACAATCATAGTCTCTTCAACTGCAAGTGAGCCTGCACCGCTCCAGTATATCGCTCCATACACAGGTTGCTCCATGGGAGAATATTTCAGGGATAGCGGCAAACACGCATTAATTATATATGATGATTTGAGCAAGCAGGCTACAGCTTACAGGCAGCTTTCACTTCTCCTGAGGCGTCCGCCCGGACGTGAGGCCTTCCCCGGAGATGTTTTCTATCTCCATTCAAGATTGCTTGAAAGGGCTGCAAAGCTTTCAAAAGAACTCGGCGGCGGTTCTTTAACAGCGCTCCCCATAATCGAGACACAGGCAGGCGATGTTTCAGGTTATATCCCTACAAACGTCATATCTATTACAGACGGACAGATATATCTTGAGCCTGAACTTTTCTATGCCGGCGTCAGGCCTGCAGTTAACGTTGGTCTTTCAGTCAGCCGTGTTGGCGGCGCTGCACAGACAAAGGCCATGAAACAGGTTGCGGGTACCCTAAGGCTTGACCTTGCGCAGTTCAGGGAACTGGCTGCATTTGCCCAGTTTGGAAGCGACCTCGATAAGTCAACCCTTTCACAGATAGAGAGAGGAAAAAGGATGGTCGAGCTGCTTAAGCAGGACCAGTTTGTTCCGATGACTATGGTAGACCAGGTCATGGTCCTGTTTGCTGCGACACAGGGATTCATCGATGATATTCCTGTTGAATCAGTCAGGAAGTTCGAACAGGAATTCTTGCGTTATATGAACGACCGCAAGGCAGACGTCAAAAAGGAACTCGGAGAAAAGAAGGCAATTGATGATACATTAAAGCCAAAACTGACACAGGCAGTTGAAGAGTTCAAAAAAGGGTTTCAGGTATAACGAACAGGTGTCAGGTATCAGGTGAAAAAGGTAAAGTAAAAATTTATAAAGGGAAAAGATGCCGACATTAAGAGATATAAAAAGAAGAATAAAGGCGGTTCAGAGCACCAGCAAGATTACAAAGGCCATGAAGATGGTGGCTGCTGCAAAGTTCAGGAAGGCGCAGCAGCGCATGTTCGAGATGAGGCCTTATGCAGACAGGATGAACTCTATTCTTTCAAGTCTTGCAGCAGGGGCTGAGGGAGAGGCACATCCGCTTCTTGCAGTCAGGCCGCGGAAAAAAGTTGAGGTGCTTGTGTTGACAAGCGACAGAGGGCTCTGCGGAGCTTTCAATACCAATATCCTTAAGGCGGCAACAAACCATACATCCAAACTGCAAAAAGAAGGATTTGAATTGAACACCAGCGCTGTTGGAAGAAAGGCGCGGGATTATTATAAGAGGAGAAATCTTCCCCTGCATAAATCATGGATAGGTATTTCGGGCAGGATTGCATATGCGAATGCTCAGGAGATCGCAGCTGAGATTATTGAGAACTATACAAACGAAACCGTGGATGAAGTTATATTGATATATAATGAATTCAAGTCTGTTGTAGCACAAAAAATAGTTGTTACAAGGCTGCTTCCGCTTGCGCCTATTGAGGCCGGCGAAGAGACATTGCCGGTGTTTAATTTTATATACGAGCCGTCCAAAGAGGAGATATTCAGCAGCTTATTACCAAAGAATGTAGAGATACAGATATACAGGGCGCTCCTTGAATCACAGGCATCTGAAGAGGCAGCAAGGATGTCATCTATGGAGAATGCGACAAAGGCTGCCAATGACATGATAGACAGTCTCACATTGCAGTTCAACAAGGCAAGACAGGCCTCAATCACAAAAGAGCTTATGGATATTGTCGGCGGTGTTGAGGCA
>CAKKPR010000166.1 GCA_919901705.1 Thermodesulfovibrionales bacterium
AGGAGGCTTGATATGAGAGCAAGAGATGTTTTTACAGTAGTGGTTATTTTTTTAATGGTCATGGGCTTATTCGCAATGGCATCTGCAAAGGAAAACGGCAAGGCAGTGCTTTCGACAGGGCTTGATGACCAGACAGGTGTTTCAGTAACAATCTATAACGTAAACCTCGGTCTTGTGAAAGACCAGCGTCAGTTAAAGCTTCCTAAAGGCACAGGGAGCCTAAAGTTCATGGATGTCGCATCACAGATAATCCCCACGAGTGTGCATATTAAATCACTCATTGATACTGACAGCCTTCAGATACTTGAGCAGAACTATGAGTATGATTTACTGAATCCCCAGAAGCTTCTCGACAAGTATGTTGGCAAGGAAGTTAAACTCTTTTACAAAAATCCATATACTGAAAGGGAAGAGATCGTCACAGCCACCCTCCTCTCAAATAACGGAGGGCCTATCTTTCAAATCGGAGACGAGATAACATTCGGCCATCAGGGAAGGATAATATTTCCCGGAGTCCCTGAGAGCCTCATATCAAAGCCAACTCTTGTCTGGCTTTTAGAAAACAGTTTATCGTCAGTACAGAAAGTCGAGACATCATATTTAACCAATGGAATTAACTGGCGGTCTGATTATGTCGTTACGCTGGATGAAAAAGACGACAGGGCAGATATCTCAGGCTGGGTCACAATAGATAACAAGAGCGGCACTACTTATAGGGATGCAAAGATAAAGCTGGTTGCAGGAGATGTAAACAGGGCAAAAAATGACTATGAATATAAGGATAAGATGCTGCGTTTTGCAGGAGAGACGGCAAAGGCGGCAACGCCCCAGTTTAAGGAAGAAGAGTTTTTTGAATACCACATATACACGTTACAGAGGCCTGCGACAGTCAAGGATAACCAGACAAAGCAGATAAGCCTTGTAAATGCCGACAATGTTACTGTGAAAAAAGAGCTTGTCTACTACGGAGCCCAGTATTATTACAGGAGCACTTATGGCGAGAAGATATCGAACCAGAAGATAGGCGTCTTCGTTGAGATAGCGAATAAGAAGGAGTACAACCTCGGGATACCGCTTCCGAAAGGCACTGTCAGGGTATACAAGCATGATTCAGAAGGAAGCCTCCAGTTTGTGGGCGAGGATTCAATAGACCATACTCCTAAAGATGAAAAAATAAGGATAAAACTCGGCGATGCATTCGATGTTGTTGGAAGCAGGAAGCAGACAGACTGGAAAAAGATTGCATACGATACTTATGAGGCGAGTTTCGAGATATCCCTCAGGAATCATAAGAAAGAAGATGTTGTCGTAAAGGTCATCGAGCCGATACCCGGAGATTGGACGATGTTAAACTCTTCCCATGGATATAAGAAGACAGAGGCATTCACAGCAGAGTTTGAGATTCCTGTTCCAAAGGATAAAGAGGTTAAGCTGACTTACAGGGTAAGGATGAGATTTTAAGAAAAATTTACAACAAGGGATGGTATTTGATAGAGTAGAGGAAAATATGGATAATAAGAAAAAATTATTTGAAATTATCAAAAGGCTCAATAAGGAATATCCTAATCCTAAGATAGCCCTGAATTACAGGAATCCATTCGAGCTATTGGTTGCAACTATGCTTTCTGCACAGACAACAGATGTGCATGTAAATAAGGTTACAGAGAAATTGTTTAAAAAGTACAGGGCTGTAAAGGACTACGCCGATGTGCCTCTTGATACCTTAAAAAAGGATATAAACTCAATAAATTTCTATAACAACAAAGCAAAAAACATTCAGGCATCTGCAAGGCTGATAATAGAAAAATTTAGCTCAAAGGTTCCAAGGACGATGGAGGAACTCATCAGCCTGCCAGGTGTTGCAAGGAAAACAGCGAATATCATCCTCTCGAATGCCTATGGAATTAATGAGGGAATTGCTGTAGATACGCATGTTAAAAGGCTTGCTTACAGGCTCGGCCTCACAAAGTTTGAAGACCCGGTAAAGATTGAAAAAGATTTGATGCCGATTACGCCAAAAGAGGATTGGAGTAATATTTCTCATCTTTTGATATCACATGGCAGAAAGATATGTCAGGCAAAAAAGCCAAAGCATAAAGAATG
>CAKKPR010000167.1 GCA_919901705.1 Thermodesulfovibrionales bacterium
TGTCATGCTACAATAAAGGCAGCAGGTTTAAAGAAGTAAAATATTGGAGGGATAAAATGATTGAATTGAAATACTCATTGGTAATTGAGGCCACAGGCGAACCGGATTATTTCGGCTTTTATTCTCCAGATCTGGAAGGTTTTACCGGGATAGGCCACTCGATAGAAGACTGTCTTTATAAAGCAAAGTGGGGCATGATAGAACATATCAATTTACTGAAAGAAAAAGGATTCCCAGTCCCTCAGCCAAATCCAAACCCAAAGATTATTATTCAAAACGAGCAGGAATTAGCGGCTGTTTGAAGTTAAAATAAAGTTTATACCGCAACCTGCATATCATCCATCGCTGCAACTGTGTTGCCGAAAATCTTTTTTGCAACTTCCTCTGCCTGTTTTCTCTCCCCTAAAGATTGATAGATGCTTGCATCAAAGTGGACCAGTGCAAGTTTTTTCGCAGCAGCCTCTTTTGCAATCCTCGCAGCAGTTTCAGGATTCAGGTGCGGCCAGTCCTCAGAGGTCTGTCCCGGCTTAAAAGCGCACTCTGTAATCAACAGGTCGGCATTTTTTGCAAGGGTAACAGCATTTTCACAGTAGCCGGTGTCAGGGCAGTAAGAGATTACTTTATTGTCAAGTTCAAACCTGTAACCGAGTGTCAATGAAGAATGAAGGAGCGGTAAAAACTCAAAATTGAAAGGTATTTTTTGTTTTTTCTCAGGCAGGTCATAAATCTCTATTTTGTATCCGAGCCTGTCTAACGGCATGGAGAATGGAAGGGCGATTATTTTATTCAGAATCTCTTTTGTCCCTGCCTGTCCGCAGATATAAAGACCTGAATTGAAATTGAACTTGCCGAGGATATGCAATCCGATAATATGGTCAAGGTGAAAGTGGCTCAGGAATAGATAAACAGGTTTTTTATTGGAAATATATCTGTCTGCTTTATAGAGTCCATTGCCTGCATCAAGGATGATGTCGTATCTCTCAGTTTCTACAAGTATGCAGATGGTGTTCCCAGTAGCAGTATCATACCAGCCGTTTGTGCCAAGGAATGTAATTTTCATTTTTCCAAAATTCTTTGCTCAAAATGATGAATTAATTCCAAGGAGGGCGGGATATAGTATTTGAGCGGTTTTATTTTGCCGATATTCATAAATTTATTAATAATAAAGAGGTAAAATACCTCGGAGGGCAAAGCCCGAGAATGAGCGAAGATGCTATATCCTGCCCTCCTTTTCATTCCTATTAATATAT
>CAKKPR010000168.1 GCA_919901705.1 Thermodesulfovibrionales bacterium
CTGGTTCTGCCTTCTGCTCTTTTACTGTAATTCTTTCGTCTCTCTTTGTTGCCATCGAAGCAGAGATTGCAAAAGACTCTGCCTTGTCATACACAACGTCAAGGGTTGCAATGCCATCAACAAATTCTGACGCAGAGACTATTTTGGGCGATAATGCGCCGATGCCTGTAACATTCAGATAAACATCATTGCCTGCAAGATTATAATTCCTGACTATATTATTAAATTTGTCATAAGCCTCTATTTTAATCTTGAACCTCTGCCCTGCAACCGCAGTATCAGGCGTTGCTACCATAAAATTATCAGGAGCAGATGGATTTACTTTCATTGAAGTGCTTTTGCCCTGCTGGCTTTTATTATTCTCAGTCGCTACTATGCTTATTTCCTCTGCCTTCTCATATCTCAGATTTACAATGGCCTGTCCGTTTCTGAATTCTGATGGCCCTGCGAAAGACGGCAAGAGTTTTGCCTGTCCTGTGGAGGAAATATTTACACCGCTGCCGTACGAGGCATAGTTGTATATAGGATTATCAAATGCATCAAATGCACCTACGGTTACCTCAAATTGTTCTCCTGCAACGGATTCCTTTGGGGCATATACCTTAAAATGACTGAGTATAGCCGGCATAACCTTTATGCCGGGACTAACCCCTTTGCTGCCTGTGACTGTGTCATGAACCTCAACAGCAGCCTCGCCGACTTTTTCTCCCATGAGAGTCGCTATGCTTGCGCCATTTTTGAAGACAGCAGGTGTATTTATAACCTTGAAATTCGTTGCGCCTGATGAGGCTATCTTTATATTTCTGCCCTCTATCTCGGTATCGGCTACAGGGTTATCAAATGCGTCTCTTGCAATAACCTTTACATCAAAATTATTTCCTGCCACTGCAGACTGCGGTGACTGGACAAGAAAATGGTCAAGCTTATTCGGAGAGATTGCTATCTCCCTGGTCACAACAGGCACTGTGCTCCCGAATTCAGAAATAGACAGGGTTACGGACTCTGCCTTCTTGTCCGTTATAGTTATGCCTGCGGTTCCTCCCGTGAAGGAGGCGGATTTTAATGTTGAAGGTTGTACCTGGGCAGAGCCGGAAACTGAAACTTTAAAATCCTTGCCGGTCTCTCCGAAATCTGTTATAAGGTTATCATGCACGTCATAAGCCTGCAACCTCACCATAACCCCTTCGCCTGCCCTGCTCTTTTCAGGTATCTGTATTGCAAAATGGTCAAATTTGCCCGGCTTAATTATTATATTACCGCTATACGCTACGCCGGAAACAGCTAAGATACACAGGATAATCAAAAAGGATAACATCAATTTTTTGGGGACAGAAATATTTTTCATTATCTTCTCCCGGCAGAATAGGATTTTTTCATGTATGTATGAATACCATATTTCAT
>CAKKPR010000169.1 GCA_919901705.1 Thermodesulfovibrionales bacterium
GCGAACAGGTAAGAAGTTCCACAGTCCATATCAAGAAAGTGCCATAGTTCCAAAGTGCCATAGTCCAAAGTGCGGTCGCCTCGGGCGACTCTACGCTAACGCTGCGAGAAGCGCGGATTCATCCTTCGCAGTAATGCTACGGAGAATGGAAGAGCAGAAGTGCAAAAGTCAGAAGTGCAGAAGTTCCATAGTGCCAAAGCTTCAAAGTATATCCAATACGCAATACTTCGCATATTAAATGAACTCTGACGCAAAAAATATACTTAACTTTAGTATATCGTAATTAACTAGAAACACATCCCTCATTTTCGCAAGTGAGCAGGCAAACTAGCGCGGAAGTTAGGAAGAGGGCAAGCACAAAAGTCCAAAAGTCAAAAGTGCAAGGTTTTAAATTTATTTCCTTCTTTTCAGCATGTTGACGAAAGCATTATATTTTTCTTTATGCCCTTCTTTCTCTGACCAGCGTTTTACTTCTCTCAAGCTGATCTTTTGCGATCGCGCAATAAGCATGGCCTGCTCCAATGCTTGAGGATCATTCCAATGATAGTATGCAGCCAGCCTGTCTTTGACGCTGTCGGTGGGTGTAAGTAATATAATATCCCCGAGCCTTGTTTTCAAAACGTTTGTCTCTTTGACCGGTTCGCTCCCCAAGGCAGCAGGGGGAGAAACAAACTCTATAAAAAAAGGGCAATCTTTTTTCTCAAAATGACGTGAGCTTTTTCTCTCGAATCCCAGATCCAAGAGCACAGGGGATATTTCCTTTATGGACGCGGCGGATACAAAATCGATATCGCTCGACAGGTATTTGTTTTTTGTATAGATGGAAACACATGCTCCGCCCACTAGAATTGCGTCTATTCCGCTTTCATTGAGTTTATTGGACACGATTGCAGCGAGCTCTTTGATGCTGATGCTTTTCCGTTTGATTCTCATAGAGGCTTTCCTGGCCTTCTGGGTCTTTTGCGTATTCTGTAGTATATCTCCTTTTCCTTTTTAGGGACGAATTCATAAGCCCTTGCCACAAGCTCTTTCAATTCCTTCAGAAAAGGGAATCTCGGGTTGAAGGTGTACAGTCTTACATTGCCCACAAGGCGGCTTGCAACGATTCCCCCGTTTTCGAGCCTTTTGAGCTGCTGCTGGATTCTGTTTACCGGCACTCCGAAGACCCTCGCGATTCCGAGCGGATACCCCTCGCCGTATACAGAAAGGAAAAACAGTATTTTCTCGATTATAATATTACCGAACAAGCCTTCGAGCATCTATGCCTCTCTTACCATAATATTTGGTAAACTAACCATATAATATGGTATGCTAAAATCAATGCCACTGTCAAGGCATATTATGTCTCTTAGCTTAAGGGGGCGGGAGTTAGGAAAAAAAATCTGTTTTATGGTATTTATATATCAAAGGAGCTGACTATGGACGTGTTCACCGCAGTAAAAGGAAGAAGAAGCATAAGGAAGTTTCTGAAGAAAGATATTCCTGAAGATGTTCTTGATAAGCTCGTTGATGCTCTTATCTGGGCGCCGAGCGCAGGGAATCTTCAATCAAGGAAGTTCTTTTTTGTAAGGGATGAAAAAACTAAGGGCAGGCTCGCGTCTGCCGCGCTCAATCAGGGATTTGTTTCAGATGCGCCTGTTGTTATCGTGTGTTGCGCTGATATTGCTAAAGCATCCGGTTATGGACAAAGGGGCATTGAGCTCTACGCTATTCAGGATGTCGCGGCAAGTGTCATGGCTATGATGCTTGTTGCTTATGAGGAAGGGCTTGGAACCTGCTGGGTCGGCGCTTTTAAGGATGAGGAAGTATCAAAGGTTCTTAACCTAGGCAACTCGCTTCGGCCTGTTGCGATTGTGCCTGTTGGCTATCCTGCAAAAATTCCAAAACCGACATCGCGGGTGTCAAGGCAGGAGGCCGTGGAATTCAGATAGTATTCAATACAATTTTGTTAACTCAGTCTCAACCTCAACGCCCAGTAGAGCCAGAGGACATGTGATTTAAGAAAGTACCAGACCTCCTCCGGAACACTGTCGCTTCTGATTTTTCGTATTGCAACAGGCACATTGATTTCCAACGGACAGTTCTCCCTGCACTTGCCGCATGAAAGGCAGTATTCGAGTTTTTTATTCACCTCATCAGCAG
Organism: Thermodesulfovibrionales bacterium; assembly: GCA_919901705.1. GTDB lineage: Bacteria > Nitrospirota > Thermodesulfovibrionia > Thermodesulfovibrionales > UBA1546 > SCSY01. Next base: position 2,143 of record CAKKPR010000169.1, read on the forward strand.
TAAGGCTCTGAAGCGCAAGTCCCTTGCCTCCCAGATATTTTTCATCCGCAAAGAAATTTCCGACTGTGTTATACATGGGGCAGTGAATCAGGCAGTTTCCGCAGTCTATGCAGTAAAGAAGCTCTTTGTGCTCCCCCTTCATAATCTCCGAGCGTTTATTGTCAAGGAGAATTACAGTCACATCCTTTGGAGTGTGTACTCCCCTGAAAAATTTCTTCTCCACATCAGCTGTCTTGCTCACTCCGCTTATAATCTCAACGAATGACGGGATTGTAGAGCCTGTTGCATTGAAGCATATTATCTTAAGCATGTTTAGTGCATCCTCGACAGAGGGATATATCTTATCTATGCCTGTGACGACAATATGTTTATCTCTTCTTATAGATTCGTAGATGTTCCCTTCATTATGGGTTATGACAATAGAACCTTCCTCAATTGTGATTGCATTTGCGCCTGTAATGCCTACCTTTGCTTTTTCGATATAAGCTCTAATCTCATCTCTTATGAATTTGACGATTTCCTCAGGGTTATCGCTGATATTTTTCTTGTAGTATGAAGAAAGCCCTTCTGCAATCTTTTTTGCAGACATATGTGCAATCGGGCCTGTCGGGTGTGATGGCTTGAGTTTCAAAACCTGCAAAATCCTGTCGCCTATGTCTGTCTCTATGACCTCGATGCCATGCTTTTCGAGTTCATGCGTGAGGTCAATCTCTTTTGTGACATTTGATTTTGATTTGACAATGAGTTTTTCATTGCCTATCTCATCGAGTATTGACTTTATCGCATCTTGCTTATTCTTTGCCCTTATGACCTTAAAGCCGTTGCCTTCAAGCTTCTTTACTGCTTTTTCAAGGAGTTTTTCATTGCCAATGCATAGCTCGCGTGCCTCTTTCAGCCTTTTCTTCTTTTTTTCAAAATCATAAAGGGGGTTGTTTTTCTGCCGTTCTTTCACGGAATTGAAGGCTTTTTTCAATGCTGCTACTTCATCAAAATTCATGGGTTATCTTAACCTTATTTGAGTACGGATGGCAATTTTTAACATATTGATTTATATAAAGGAGAGATTGCTTCACTGTGTTCGCAATGACAGAAGTGAAGGACTCGCAATGACGCTCCAAAAAGTCGTAATCTGAGTTAGGTATAACTATTAACAAGAATTATGATATTATAGAATTTCTTTGCTTGAAAAATAGGTTGATAATTAGATAATATTATAAACTTTATTGTGGAGGAAAATTATGGCTGAGATGATGGAGATTCGATGGCATGGAAGGGGAGGCCAGGGAACAGTTACTGCTGCAAAGGTTTTGGCAGATGCATGCCTTAGCAGCGGACGGCATGTTCAGGCATTCCCGGAATACGGCCCTGAAAGAGCAGGAGCTCCGCTGAAGGCATACAACAGAATTAGTTCAAAGGAACTGAGGATGCATTGTCCGGTCCTCAATCCTCAGGTTGTAAGCGTTGTTGATGCTACGCTGCTTGACAGCATCAATGTCACAGACGGTTCTACAAAGGACGCAATATTTGTTGTAAACTCATCAAAGGACCCCAAAGAGATAAGGGCAAAACTCAAGGCAGAATCGGGGCAGAAGGTCTATACAGTTGACGCATCGAAGATAGCAATGGAATGTATAGGAAGGTCACTGCCAAATGCTCCCATGCTCGGCGCTATATGCAAGGTAACCAACCTTGTGTCCCTCGAAAGTCTTCTCGATGATGTAAGAAAAAGCTTCGGTAAAAAATTTTCCCAGAAGATAATAGACGGCAATATCGAGGCAACAAAGCGCGGATACGGGGAGGTAAAAGAAGGATGAAACTAAAAGGATGGAAAGAAGTAACACCAGGCGCTGTTTGTACCGAAGCAGGCAGTGCTTTAAAGTTTAAAACAGGTTCGTGGAGGGCTTCAAGGCCGAAATTTATAGAGGAAAACTGTATTCAATGTCTTTTTTGCTGGATATATTGTCCTGATATGGCAGTTAAGGTGAAAGATGGCAAGGTGACCGGGTTTGATTATGACTATTGCAAGGGTTGCGGCATATGCGCCCTTGAATGCCCCGGCAAAAAAGGGAATAAGGCTATTGTCATGGAAGAGGAGGGCAAATAATGGCAAGGGTTGTTGCAGTTACAGGAAACGAAGCAGTTGCCGAGGC
>CAKKPR010000170.1 GCA_919901705.1 Thermodesulfovibrionales bacterium
TAAGGCTCGTTGCAAAAGACGAAGGATTAACGCCTGAGCAGCTTTCAGAAGATATCGCATCAGGCGTGAGTGTTGTTCCGATAAACATAAACCACAAGATAAAGCCTATCGGTATCGGAAGAAACATGAGGACAAAGATCAATGCGAATATCGGCACCTCTAAAGATAAGATTTCGATAGATGAGGAGATGGAGAAGCTCGATGTCCTTGTCAAATACGGCGCAGATGCTGTGATGGATCTTTCAACAGGCGGGCCTATAAAAGAACTCAGGAAGATGATGCTGAAAAAATCTCCTATTGCAGTAGGCACGGTTCCAATCTATGAAGCTGCTGTAAGGACTGCGGAGCAAAAAGGCTCGATAGCAAAGATGACAGCAGATGACCTCTTTAAGGTTATAGAAGAACACGCTGAAGAAGGTGTTGATTTTGTCACAGTTCACTCAGGACTTACAATGCGAGCTGTTGAGAGGCTGAAAAAAGAAGGACGTATACTCGATATCGTGAGCAGGGGCGGTTCTTTTCTTCTTGAGTGGATGATATACAATGAAAAAGACAATCCATTGTATGAGCAATATGACAGGCTGTTGGAAATTGCGCTTAAATATGATATGACCTTAAGCCTCGGAGACGGGATGCGTCCGGGATGCCTTGCTGATGCAACTGACCGCACACAGCTTGAAGAGTTGCTTACGCTGGGAGAATTAAGAGATTTGGCAGTTGAGAAAAATGTTCAGGTCATTATCGAAGGGCCTGGGCATGTTCCTTTAAATCAGGTTGAGTTGAATGTAAAACTCGAAAAAGAGATTTGCAAGGGTGCGCCATTTTATGTGCTTGGCCCATTGGTTACGGATATTGGCATGGGCTATGACCATATAACTGCTGCAATAGGCGGCGCGATTGCAGGTGCAGCAGGAGCAGACTTCCTGTGTTATGTAACGCCATCAGAGCATATAAGGCTTCCGACCATAGAGGATGTAAAAGAGGGAGTCATAGTATCAAAGCTTGCTGCGCATGCGGCTGATATTGCAAAAGGCATTAAGGGCGCTATTGATAAAGATATCAAGATGGCAAAGTGCAGAAAGGCGCTCGACTGGAACGGCCAGATTGCCTTAAGCCTTAATCCTGAAAAGGTGAAAGCATGGAGGGCGGAAGTTCCGCCAACAGAGACAGAGGTATGCAGCATGTGCGGAGAGTTCTGCGCAATAAGGACAGTTGAAAGGGCGTTGAGGAAGAAGTAAGCTATTGAGGCTCTTTAAAAAAGATTATCCATTCATCAAACTGCCTTAACTTATCCTCTCCGAATTTTCCTATGAACTCCCTGATTTTCTGAACCGGCTTTTCCTTCAACGGGTCATTGTCTTTTGAAAAAAACTTGTCTGCATAGCATATAATCTGCTCTTCGATTGTCTTTGGAGTCATGTCCCTTTTGGGTATAGGAAAATTGTTTTTCTCTATATCCTTTATAGAAAACCCCACGCCCACGTGTGTTTCGCATACGATTGCATGGCGCGGAAAACCTTCTTTCTCAAGTATTTCTCTTCCGAGGTAACCATGGCAGATATATGGTTTGTTCCCGTGGCAGCCAAGTTGCGGCGCATTTGTAAGGAATATCCCTATGTCATGGAGCATTGCAGCCTCCCTGATAAATTCAATATCAGGTCGCAGACTCGACTCTACGAGGTTCAGGTGTTTGACCCTTTCTGCTACTTCAAGGGCTTTCCTTGTTACCATCTCACTATGCTGAACCAGGAATTTATATGCCACAGTTTCAGGCGTGTAATATTTTTTGATTATGCTTATAGGGTTCATGGATTATTTTAACATTGTTTATGAATCAAGTAACAACAGGCAGGATATGGTATTCGAGCGGTTTTATTTTGCCGATAGACTAAACAACCCCCTTAATCCCCCTTAACAAAGGGGGAACTAGGGGGTTGTGAGGCAAAATACCTCTTCGCCTCGGCG
>CAKKPR010000171.1:0-3210 GCA_919901705.1 Thermodesulfovibrionales bacterium
GCAGGGTCAGTCTTCATCCTCTTTTCGAGCTGATGCCTTACATATTTCCCTGCGCCTGAAAGTTTCTTGTGTCCAAACGCGTCAACACCCGCAGATTCATCGTAGAGCAATTCACCGCTTGCAGTCTTGATCCCCTCCGCAGCAACAATAATGTATGTACCTGCTTTAACATCGCTCCTCAAGACCCTTGCAAAAAATGTGGCCTTCATATGCTCGTATACAACATCAAAATCAACAGGTATCTCAGGAAGCAGTATGCAGTCAGCCTCGGCTCCTATCCCGCCTCTTAATGCAGTATGCCCCACATACCTGCCGAAAACCTCCATCACAATTACCCGGTTATGGCTCATGCCTGTTGTCTTGATGTCCCTTGTAAAAATAGATATCCTGTTAATGGCTGAATCGCCGCCTACACTGTATGGCTGAAGGTCCAGGTCCATTGTCTTTGGAACATGGATGCAGGGGATTCCACGGGAACTCAGGTCAACAACAACGCTTCCTGTGTCGTCACCGCCGCTTATGATAAGGGCGTCTATCCCGAACTTTTTCAATCCTTCTTTTATGCGCTCATATTTCTTTTCATCCTTTATCTTGCTTATCTTGACCCTTGAATGACCTGCCTCGGAACCTGCAATCGAAGCCTCTATGCGGCTTACCCTCTCTGCGTTAAGCACAACAACCTGCTCCAGATCAATGAGATTATAAAGGCCTGCATATCCGTTAGGGATGACAACTGATTCTATCCCCAATGCCCATGCCTCTCGCGCAACTCCTTTTATAACTGCGTTCAGCCCTCCGCAGTCACCGCCGCTTGTGATTACCCCGATTCTTTTAATGTCAGCCATAAAACCCTCCTGAAAGGTGATTAATTTAATTTGCGTATATTATAGAAATATGACTACTTATTTTCCATCAACGCCTGAACAGGCTTTAAACCATATGGACTCCCCTGCTCTATCGCTGTTAAAACCGTCCCTCCGCCTGTGAAGAAATAATACTGGGTATTGTCGAGGACCGAAAGATAAAGGCCGGGGCAGAGGTTTTTGAATTCCTGAAGGGTATCTCCTCCCCCGTACATCTTTATTGCAGTCCTGTTATGGTCAATGGTGCTGTCAAGCGCTGCAGAGCCGGCTGAAAAATGAGGCGTGAACCCCATCACTGCATTAACAAATATTGTCTTTGCATTCGAGATGCTCTCATAGACAAATTTATCCTCAAATGATTTCGGGTCAATATCAAGGATGTAATTGTATTTATTGCCCTGTTTGAAATCTCTTATTGATATTGTCCTGTATTTCCCTTCAACCCTTCCTTCAAGCGTATCTGACTCAACAATATATGGAAGCTCCACAATCTTCTGGTTTTTCTTGTCCTTTTCGACAAGGTCTTTTGCCGCCTCGATGTCGCTCTCTGAAACGCCTGCTATCTTAATTGCGTATTTTGCGCAGAGGAATGTGTTATAGAGCACGCCCCCGAGTATGAGCTTATCCACTTTGTCATATATGGCATACAGAGGCTTTATCTTTGTATCGTATTTTGCGCCTGCAACAACAGCTACAAAAGGCCTTTCCGGGTTCATGACAGAGTGAAGATTTACTATCTCCTGCTGCATAAGGAATCCTGCATAGCAAGGAAGTAGCCTTGCAATGTCATAGGTTGAGGCATGGGGCTGCCATGAGCCGAATGCATCGTTTATGAATATGTCTGCCAAACCTGCAAGCTGGATGCTAAAGCTTTCCCTTACCTTTCCATCTGCCTCTTCTCCTGCAAACCAGCGGGTATTGGGGAGATAAATACCTCCGAGCTTTCTCTCACGCAGGCTGCGGATTGCAAGATTTATGGATGTATCAATGCCTGTAATGCCGAGTTTTGGGTCAATATCGAACTTGGGGATATGGAACTTTGTATGCAGTTTCATGGCAAGGTACTCAACAATCGGTTCTACGGATTCACCGGGCCTGCACGTGATATCGCCTGTTTTCTTGTCTTTAGGCCTTCCGACATGGGTCATGAGTATCGGCCTTCCGCCGCGCTCGACAATGTTATAAAGCGTGCCGAAGGTCCTGTCTATCCTGTAGGGGTCTTTTATCTCGCCGTCTTTTACGACATTGTGGTCAAACCTGACAAGAACGACCTTGCCGTTGAGGTCCGCATCCTGAATCAAACGCAACCTTGAATCCAAACCCTTTTTATCCATAATTGCACCTCCTGAAGGCAAAAAGCCTTTTTCTGTCCGGCACGCAAGGCAATAATATGATATACTATTCTATGCCTTGTGTGAAGATAGGATGTAGTGGTTTTATGTATGACGACTGGAAAGGCTCTTTTTATCCCGATGAACTTTCAAGAAAATTATGGTTTGAATATTATTGCAAAAAATTTTCGACAGTCGAGCTGAATGTTACCTTCCACAGGGTCCCTGAAAAAGAGACCTTCTCAAGATGGTATAGCGAAACACCCAGCGGCTTTACCCTTTCCCTGAAAGGAAGCAGGTTTGTAACTCATGTCAAAAAACTAAAATCTCCCATAGAACCTCTGGATGTATTTTTTTCAAGGGCCAAGGCCCTGAAGGAGAAACTCGGCGTTATCCTCTGGCAGTTCCCTCCTGATTTTAAGGCTGACGCGGAAAAACTGAGAAAATTCATTGAGGTGCTCAGTCAATATAAGGCAAAAAACACTTTTGAGTTCAGAGATAAAAGTTGGATAAATAAAAAGATAATTTCATTGCTCGGGAAGAATAATATCAGCATGTGCCTGGCTGACCAGCCTGAATTCCTGTGCGACCTGCCGGCTACCGCTGATTTTGTATACATCAGAAGGCACAGCGCTGACGGAAAATATGTCTCCTGCTATAACAAGGACCAACTTAAAATTGATGCAAAGCTGGTAAACAAGTTCATGAAGCAGGGCAAGGATGTTTTTATGTATTTTAATAATGATGCCCTTGGTAATGCGCCGAAGAACGCAATGGAACTCAGAAAGATCCTGAAGAAATAATCAGAGACCGTTGTTGCAGCCGTGAAAAATTAAAAACATAAAGTTAAATGAATTCCGCAATTTTTAATTTGATTTTTAATTTTTATTGTATTATCTTCATGCAATGCTTAAAGAACTCAGGATAAAGAATCTTGCAATAATAGACGACCTTACAATCCGGTTTGAAACAGGGCTGAATGTTTTAACAGGGGAAACAGGGGCCGGCAAATCAAT
>CAKKPR010000171.1:3310-7248 GCA_919901705.1 Thermodesulfovibrionales bacterium
GGCCAGCACGAACACCAAAGCCTTCTTCCTGCCGACAACCAGAGGACCCTGCTGGATTTTTATGGAAAACTCCAGGACAAGAAAGCCGAAGTGGAGATAATGTTCCATGAGGTGCAGCACCTTAAAAAAGAACTCTCTGAACTCAGGACCAATGCCAAGGAGAGGGCTCACAGGATAGACCTCCTGACCTTTCAAATAAGTGAAATAGATACTGCATCCCTGAAGCCAGGGGAAAAAGAGGCCCTGGAAAACGAAAGGTCCATTCTTTCAAACCTGAACAGGCTGAATGAACTCACAGAAACAGCCTATGCAATGCTGTATGAATCAGAAGGCGCATGTATAGAAAAACTATCGTCTGTTATCTCTAAACTTAAAGAGATGTCCTCAATAGATTCCAGTATCAGCGAAACCCTGAGCCTTCTTGAGTCAGCAATGCCGCTGCTTGAAGACGGCGCTATCTCTCTCAGGGGGCATAAGGAGAAATATGACCTTGACCCAAACAGGCTTGAGAATATTGAGGAAAGGCTTGAAACCATAAAAAAACTTGAAAAAAAATACGGAGAAGATATAGATTCCGTACTCAGATACAGGGATGAAGCTGAAAAAGAGCTTGCATCACTCGGGCAGGCAGATGAAAAAGCCGGGGCTGTGGAAAATCAGCTTAAGGAAAAAGAAGAGAAACTTCTTAAAACAGCAACCCTGCTTTCTGAAAAAAGAAAAAAGACAGCAGATGAGATAAGCAAGGCTGTTGAAAAAATACTGAAAGAGCTTGCATTTGAAAAAGCAGGATTCAGGGCTGAAATAAAACCCTCTCCATTGTCTTCAAGCGGCATTGATACTGTTGAATTCTTATTTTCAGCCAACCCCGGTGAAGCGCTGAAACCTCTCTCAAGGGTCGCCTCAGGCGGAGAACTCTCGCGGATAATGCTGGCGCTTAAAACCATACTTGCTGATGTTGATAAAATACCCGTGCTAATATTTGATGAGGTTGATGCAGGCATAGGAGGCAGGACAGCTGAGAGTGTCAGCGTAAAATTAAAAAAACTTGCAAAGGCGCATCAGGTCATTTGCATCACGCATCTCCCGCAGATAGCCTCGGCAGCGGATTTTCACATTATGACGGAAAAGTTCCAGAAAAAAGACAGGACCTTTATAAAAATAAAGGCGCTTTCAGAAGATGAACGAAAGGCTGAGATCGCAAGGATGCTCAGCGGCAAGATAACGGATGTATCTCTCAGGCACGCAGGAGAGTTACTTGAAAGGAATGTATGAAAGGAAAAATCGCAATAAATAAAGAACTGTGCAAGGGGTGCAAATACTGTGTGACGTCATGTCCCAAGGGAGTGATAGCAATAGAAAAACAGTTTAATAAAATGGGCTATTTCCCGGCAGCCCCCCAGCACATGGATAAGTGCACAGGGTGTGCATTCTGCGCCCAGATGTGCCCCGAACTTGCAATAGAGGTCTGGATAACCGACAATGATAAAAACAACACCAAAAAGAATCGGAGATCCGCCGGGGCGGAAAAGACTTGATTTTATTCAGGCAATTAATATAATTTTAGACTGGCTGTCAGCTTAAAGCCGGCAGCTTAAAGTTAAACACTGGAGGGTTTATGACAAGGTCAGTTCTTGTAGACAAAGTAGCTGAAAAGGTTGAAGGACTCACGCGGAAACAGACAGAGATAGTCATGGAAACTGTTTTCGACAGCATAAAGGAAGCCTTGCAAAAAGGAGACAAAATAGAGATACGGGGCTTTGGAAATTTCAGGCTTAAGACAAGAAATCCGAGAAAGGCAAGAAACCCAAAGACAGGCGAGAGTGTAGATGTCCCTGCCAAGAAGGTTCTCCATTTCAAAGTGGGCAAAGAACTCAAGGAACTATTGAATCCGTAAGAAACGGCAGCAGTAAATACCGGGTTGGTATATTAATTGTTGGGCGCAAGACATAATCAGAAAATGTTAAACTGTATCATATGAGAACCACATTGAAAACTATCCATAAAATAATACACGGCGACAGCAGGCAAATGAATCTTTTGGCTGATAAATCGCTTCATCTGGTCATTACTTCCCCCCCATACTGGCAGCTGAAAGACTATGGAACAGAAAATCAAATCGGTTTTCATGAAAGCTATGAAAGTTATATCAACAACTTAAATCTCGTATGGGAAGAGAGTTGTAGGGTCTTACATCCAGGCTGTCGGCTGTGCATAAATATCGGAGACCAGTTTGCCCGCTCGGTTTATTACGGACGGTATAAAGTAATTCCAATCAGAACAGAAATAATCAAATTTTGCGAAACCATAGGCTTTGACTATATGGGCGCAGTTATTTGGCAAAAAGTTACAACCTGCAATACAACAGGCGGCGCCACCATAATGGGCAGCTTCCCCTATCCTCGAAACGGAATTTTAAAGCTTGATTATGAGTTTATTTTGCTTTTCAAAAAACAGGGTGTCGCACCAGCACCGACTAAGGAACAAAAAGAACTTTCAATAATAACAAAAGACGAGTGGAATACTTATTTCTCAGGGCACTGGTACTTTGCTGGGGCAAAGCAAGACGGCCACATTGCTATGTTTCCAGAAGAATTGCCGGCGCGTCTGATAAAAATGTTCTCGTTTTCCGGCGAGACGGTCTTAGACCCATTTCTCGGCAGTGGTACAACTGCACTCGCCGCCCGTAATTTAGGCCGCAATTCAGTCGGCTATGAAATCAATCTGGACTTTATTTCAACAATTAATGATAAGCTGAATGTCAGTCAATCTGACCTTGCAGCCACAGAATACGTGTTCCAAGAAGATATTGTCAAAACCGACTTGAATAAAGAAATTGAAAAACTGCCATATATTTTCAAAGACCCTCATAAACTCGACAAAAAGATTGACCTTAAAAAACTTCAATTCGGTTCAAAAATTGATAAAGACAGCGGTGACAGAGAAGTCTACTATTCTGTTAAAGAAGTAATTAGCCCTGAGTTGGTAAGGCTGAACAACGACTTGGTTGTTCGCCTTATCGGAGTAAAAGAAAAAGAGGCCGCTAATGGACAAGCAATCAGATATCTGATTGAAAAAACAAAGGGTAAAAAAGTATTTATGAAGTTCGACAATCAGAAATATGATGACAGAAATAACCTTCTTTGCTACCTTTACCTTAGTAATAAGACTTTTATAAATGCCCATATAATCAAAGAAGGTTTAGCCACAGTAGATGTGTCTTCCAATTTTAAATACAGAGACAAATTTCAAAAAATAGGAGCACAAAATGGCTAAAGAGTGGATTTCAGGTAGCGAGGGCAAAAATCTTAGGTTCAAGAGAGAAACATTGTTAAATTATGGAATGAACCGTTGGGGACTTAACAAGGCATCCAGCGTTGGTCCGACTTCTGAATTGATAAGGCAATGTGCCCCAAGCTCGTTTGAAGAGTGGGAGAAATTTTATTTCAATAATGCTGAACAAAAAAAACTCAACGGAGTCAAGGTAACCAGAGAATACATTGTAGATTTGGGACAAAAACTTTTTGTAAAGCTCTCTGAGGTTGTTCAAAACGAACTCGAATCAATTAATGAAGAAGAATGCATTGACTACGCTTATAACCTTGTCTTGAACAGAACATATGAGGGATACCGAACGGAAATTGATACGATATATGGACAACTTCAATCTATTTTAGGAATTAAAATTCACCCTGCCCCTGACGAATGGGATAGAACCTTCAATGTAGATTTTTATCTACAAGTTGATGAGAAATATATCGGCCTTCAGATAAAACCAATCTCTTCTGGTCAATCCTTAAACCAGTATCAGTGGGCAACAATGCATGAAACCAACCATGAAAGATTCAGAAAAAAATTTGGTGGTCAAGTTTTCTTTATTTATTCTGTAAAATCTGGCGATAAGAAAAAAATAAACAATGTTGAAGTAATTGATGAAATTC
>CAKKPR010000172.1:0-4154 GCA_919901705.1 Thermodesulfovibrionales bacterium
TAGTCTTTGCAAGTTTTGCCGCCTCAAAACGAGATTCCTCTTCCACCCTCTTAAATAGTTCCGCCTTTGCCTCATCAGAGCTTATTCCTGAGATTCTTTCCAACTGGAGGGTCTGCTCCTTTATAAGCTGGGCATAGCGGTTTTCCTTTTCCTGTATTGACCGCTCTTTAGAGTTATATTCCTTTTCGCGCCTGCTGAAATCATGTTCCTTTTTTTCCAGCTGGTCGATTTTTCTCTCTAATGTTTCCTCTTTCTGCCTGAGCCTCTTATCGAGATGGTTCAGTTCCGAGCGTCTCTCTCTCAGATCCTTCTCAACCTCTGTTTTGGCCTGATAGACAAGGTCCTTTGCCTCAAGGGCTGCTTCTTTTTTTATGGTTTCTGCTTCTCTTTTGGCCTCCTCAACCAGCTTTCCCTTTTCTTTTTCAACCGTCAAACGCTGCGGTTTTAGTGAATTCCTGTATATAAGACTAAGGACTATACCTACTGCAGCGCCAATGCCAATGGCAATCAATATCAGATACCCTGTATCATTCATCGGATTCTATCCTCCTCATCAATTAGATATATAAAAACAGGTTAAGGCCTGGAATTTTCCCGGCCTTGGCCCTGATCTTTTCAATTCTCTACAAAAATGGCTTTGTTTTTCAGGCAGGTCTGCGGCTCGCAGAGAGTTATGGCTTCTGGTGTTTCTAGTGAGAAGTTGCTGGAAATATAATCAGAGAAAAAGCTTCCCTGTCAAAGTTTATCATATGGCTCCTGAAGCAAAGCCTATAATCAAACCCCTTTATTTTATTTATATCTTCCCTCAGAAACATAATTTCCATTATAAAAGCCTGCCTGATCATTACTAACAAATAACGAGCCATTAACAACTTAATGCCAATCAGTAATAAAATAAACCCGCCCCGCCGTGTAAACGAAGAATCAAATCCGCCTATTATATAGGTGGGTGCCTTAAAGGAGACTTCAGGCTTTCTCATCATAGACGAGACATGCACACCGTACTCCCTAAACAGGCTCCCTAAAGATCTAATTTGCCGGATCAACTTTTTCATTTATCACAAACAGGGCAGGTAATCTGACCTGTACCCTTTCCTTGTTATTTTATAACAAAATCCCGGCATTTAAGCAAGGATAAAATCTTGTGCAAAAAAGACTTTTAGCTTGTATTAAAGGTATTTTTTGAATAGACTATAACGATACGCATAAACATATATGATAGGAACAATTTTAGCAGGCGGGGAAAACAAAAGGATTCCGGTGCTTAAAGGTCACATTGAGATCAATGGGCAAAGGATAATTGATTCCAGTGTCAATCTGCTAAAAAACTTTTTCGACAGGGTTATCATAAGCACAAACACACCGGAACTTTATTTTTACTGCGGAGCGCCAATGATAGGTGACATTATAAAACAGCGCGGACCGGTCGCAGGAATTTTTTCTGTACTCTCAAATACAGGAGACGATATATTCGTAACTGCGTGTGACATGCCGTTTATAAAACCGGAACTGGTCTCGTTGCTCGTTGCACGTTGCGCGTTACGCGAAGAAAATTGGGATGCCGTAATTCCTGTATTTGAAGGAAGGCCTCAGCCCCTTTTGGGAATCTATTCGAAAAATATCCTGAGTGTTATTGAAGAAAGGCTGCGGAAGGAACCAAGAAGCCTAAGGGATATGTTGACAGAGTTAAAGGTCTTATATATAAAAGAAAAAGAGATAAGGGAGATAGACCCTGAAGGCAGGTCTTTTGTAAACATAAATACAATGGAAGATTATAAAAAAGTGAATAGTGTCAGTTTTCAGTGTCAGTGAACAGACACTGAAAACTGACACTGACACTGTTGTTGACACTGTCACCAAAAAGAGGAGGTAGGATATGTTTGGTTTAGGTATGCCGGAGTTAATTGTTATATTGGTAATAGTCATTGTTCTGTTTGGAGCCAAGAGGTTGCCGGAACTTGCAAGCGGCATCGGGAAGGCTATAAAGAATTTCAAAAAATCCATGTCAGAACCTGACGAGATAGATGTCACTCCAAAGAAACCGATTGACGAGAGCAAAGATCGGAGATCCGCTGAGGCGGAAAAGAAAGAAGAGGGAAAGGATAAAAGTTAAGCGCCAGGCAGTAAGTAGTTTGCTGACTACTGACTACTGACTACTGACTACTGACTTTATGGACAGAGGGCCAATAGTAGAGATAGACCTTGAGGCTATCGCACACAATTTCAGGATTGCAAAAAAGATAACAGGGAACAGGCCAATAATAGCTGTTGTGAAAGCTGATGCATACGGCCATGGCTCTATTGAGGCCTCTCGCAGGCTTGTCAAAGAAGGAGCTTCGTATCTTGCAGTTGCATATGCAGCAGAGGCTGTCGCTTTGAGACAGGCCGGCATTAAAACATCCCTGATTGTTCTTTTTGACAAATACGATATAAACGATTACTTTAAATATAATCTTGTACCTGTTATCCATGATATAAAAACAGCGCAGGTATTTTCTAAAGAGGCAAAAAAAAGAAAACAGGGCATCAGTGTGCATATAAAAGCAGATACAGGAATGGGAAGGCTTGGTTTTAACATAGATGACCTGGAGAAAAATATAAATGCAATAATAAAAATGGATTTTTTAACAGTCACAGGCCTTATGAGCCATTTTTCTGATGCTGACCTCTCTGACAGGTCATATGCCCTGATGCAGCTTGACAGGTTTAATAAATTGAAAAATACCATGATTAAAAAAGGCCTCAAACCTCTTATCTCCCATATCGCTAACAGCGCTGCTGTTATGTCGCTCCCGGAATCACATCTTGATGCAATCAGGCCCGGCCTGATGCTGTATGGTTATTCGCCGCTCGCAGCAGAACAGGGGCCAAGGGGCCATTCATCCTTCGCAGTGCTACGGAGAACGGAAGGGGCCAAGGGGCCAAGCATTAAAATACGTCAAACCCTCGAATCCTTGTTGAGACCTGCCATGACTGTTAAGACAAAGATATTATCCCTGAGAAAACTCAGGAAAGGATCTCCTGTAAGTTACGGTAGGACATTTATCACATCAAGAGACAGCCTTATAGCAGTATTGCCTGTTGGCTACGCTGATGGATACAGCAGGGTCTTTTCGAACAATTCAGATGTCCTTGTAAGAGGGAAGCGTTCACCTGTAGTCGGCAGGGTCTGCATGGACACTGCAATGGTAGATGTTACGGATGTCAGAGGAGTCATTGAAGGGGAGGATGTCGTTTTGCTGGGGAGACAAAAAGCTGATGTTATAACTGCATCAGAACTTGCAATGAAGGCAGGGACCATCCCCTACGAAATCCTGACATCTTTCGGGAATAAATCACGGAAGGTATATACTGATGGCAGTTAATCCCGTGATTAAGTTCATCGAGTGTGTAGGCCGCACTATAACAATATTCTGGCATACCTTTATAGCCTTTTCAGAAGAGCTCGGCAGGATTATACTACTTTTATGCTCTTCAATAAAACAGCTTCTATTGCCGCCATTTGAGGTAAAAAATACACTAAAACAGATAATAGAGATCGGCATTAAGTCCATGCCCGTTGTACTTATCACGGCAGTGTTTACAGGCATGGTGCTTGCGCTGCAGAGCTATACAGGATTCAAGAGATTCAATGCAGAAGTCCTTGTGGGAACAGTCGTCGCACTTTCTATCACGCGCGAACTCGGGCCTGTTCTGACAGGACTGATAGTTGCAGGAAGAGCAGGCGCTGCCATGGCTGCTGAACTCGGCACAATGCGTGTTACAGAACAGATAGACGCCCTCGAGACCCTTGCCACCAACCCTGTAAAATATCTGATTGTACCAAGGTTTATTGCCGCGGTAATCATGCTTCCTGCCCTGACAGTCATAGCTGACTTCATAGGAATCATAGGAGGATACTTTGTAACAGTAAACCTTTTAGGCGCCAATTCAACGGTTTACTGGAAAAGGACATGGGACTATCTCGAAACCAGCGACATATATAACGGTCTTATAAAAGCGTGTTTTTTTGGCGCAGCCATTGCTATAATAAGTTGCTATAAGGGTTTTTATACACAGGGAGGCGCCGAGGGAGTTGGAAAGGCTACAACAGGGGCTGTGGTTCTGTCGTCAATGACCATACTTATTTCCGACTACTTCCTGTCAGCGTGGTT
>CAKKPR010000172.1:4254-16022 GCA_919901705.1 Thermodesulfovibrionales bacterium
TAGATTTACATAAGTCTTTTGGCGGCAACCATGTGCTCAGGGGCGCAAGCCTCAAGGTTGAAAAGGGCGAAAGCATGGTTGTAATAGGCGGAAGCGGCTCAGGCAAGAGTGTTCTGATAAAACATATCATAGGAACGCTTAAACCTGATAAAGGCTCGGTCCTTATTGACGGAGTGGATATCGCAACTCTAAGTGAAAATGAGCTGTATGAAACAAGAAAGAGATTTGGCATGCTTTTCCAGATGGCAGCATTATTTGATTCTATGAGGGTATGGGAAAACGTGGCATTTGCATTAATGAGGCATGGAAAATTGAAAGAGAACGATGCAAAAGAGATAGCCATCGAAAAACTCAGGATGGTGGGCCTGGTCGGGGTAGAGAATCTCATGCCGTCTGAACTCTCCGGCGGAATGAAAAAGAGGGTCGGCCTTGCCCGCGCAATAGCCCACGAACCAGAGATACTCCTGTATGATGAACCTACTACAGGACTTGACCCGATAATGGCTGATGCGATAAACGACCTTATAATAGAAATGAAACAAAAACTCTCTGTAACGTCTGTGGCTATAACACATGACATGCACAGCGCATATAAGATTGCAGACAGAATCGCAATGTTGTATCAGGGCAGGATAATAGAGATTGGGACTCCTGATGAGATAAAGAACACAGGCAATGCCATAGTAAGGCAGTTTATAACAGGCAGCGCCGTTGGTCCAATAAAAGTAGAAGGGGTAACTGCATGAAAAGTTTTTCTACAGAGTTAAAGGTAGGAGCTTTTTCGCTTGTCATCCTTACACTTCTGACATATATGACGTTTAAGGTCGGAGGTTTTGAATGGGTAAAGAAAAAAGGCTATATCCTTTATGCGGAGTTTAAAAATATCGGGGGGCTTGATGAGAAGACACGGATAAAGGTTGCAGGTGTTGATGCCGGCACTATTGAAAAGATCCAGCTTAAGGATGGAAAGGCACGGCTTGTTATCAGGGTGAACCGGGACATCGTATTATACTCAGATGCCTCAGTCGGCATAAAGGCAACGGGGCTGTTAGGAGATAAATATTTAGAGATAAAAACAGGCCTCACTAAACCGGAACTTAAAGACGGTGATACGATAAAAAATGTGCAGGAGGTTGTTGATATTGATGACCTGGTCAGGAACCTTTCAGGGGTCTCTTCAAATATAAGCACGCTTGCAGCTGCCCTCAGTGAATCTCTTGGCACCCCGGAAGCAAAAAAGGCGCTCAAAGAATCTATTCTGAACATCAAGGATATTACCGCAGGGCTTAAGGAAACAATAGCTATCAATGACCACAAAATGAGAACCACGCTTGACAATATAAACAATCTCATCGCGTCAGTAAATGACCTCGTGGAGAAAAACAAGGAGCCTTTGACAGCCACGGTGAGCAACTTAAAAGATTTTTCAGCCTCTTTAAAAACAGAAGGCCCTGACCTTGTGGCAAACCTTAACAAGGCAGCCAAAGAATTAAAAGAAATGGTAGAGGAAAACAGGCCGGTTATAAAAAATGCCGCTCAATCTATTGATAATATTTCCAAGACGATCTCACAGGGAGAAGGCACCCTCGGGAAACTTGTTAAAGATGATAGGCTTTACGAATCTTTAAACAAGGCTGCAGAGGGTGTGAACAAGTCAATCAGCGCTGTAGACAGGTTCAGGACCTTCATCACATTCCAGACAGATTATCTCACAAGACCAAAAGATGCCAAGGGCTATTTCTATATAACCCTCCAGCCCAAACCTGACAAATACTATATACTCGGGATCGTCAGCGACCCTGTGGGAAGCGTTACGACAACGACCACTACAACGAATGGCGTTATTGTCAAAGAAGAAAAGGTTGAACAAAAAATAGAGTTCACAGCACAGTTCGCAAAAAGATTTAATGATGCCGCACTTAGAGCCGGCCTTACCGAAAGCACATTCGGAGCCGGCGCAGATTACTTTCTCTTTAATGACAAGGCCAAGGTATCTGTTGATGTCTGGGATTTTTCCAATGATGAAGATGGGGCAAAAAATCCCCATGCAAAAGTTGGGGTTGATTATTTTATATTTAAAAATGTATTCCTTTCAGTTGGCGCTGACAACATCTTTAATACGAAACGGCGCGGGGCTTATGTCGGTGCGGGCGTGAAATTCGAGGATGAAGACGTTAAATATCTCCTTGGGACGGTCCCCAAAATCCCTGGGAGGTAAAAATCTTGTCAAAAAAAATAGGGCAGATACTTTTAGGGCTTGGATATATAAAAGAAACAGATATAGAGCAGGCCCTCAATATCCAGAAGTCTGAAGGGGGCAAAAGAAGGCTTGGAGAGATATTGCATGCTATGCTCCTCAAAGAAGAAGATCTCCTTCACGCACTTTCCCTGCAGTTCAATATCCCGATAATAGCTGAAAATGAATTTCCGCAGGCCGTACCGATTGAAAAGATATCTTTTGCTTTTCTGAAGGAAAACCTGATACTGCCCCTTTCCATCTCTGATAATACACTCAATATTGCAGTAGGCGACCCTCTGAAAAATGATGCTATCGCTTCTCTCAGAACATCTTTTGGCTATGACATCAACATGTTCCTTGCAAAGAGTTCGGCTATTCTTGGTCACCTTGAGATACTCCATGGCTCCAGGGAAGCTGTTATGCTCAGATTAATAGAGAATGCAACAGAAGAAGATACAGCAGCAACAGGAACAAGCGAAGACATAGGCCACCTTAAAGACCTCGCGCAGGAAAAAGGCGTTATACAGCTCGTAAATGTGCTTATTGAAAATGCGGTGAAGGACAGGGCCAGTGATATTCATATAGAGCCGGGGGAAGCTAATGTACGGGTCAGGTACAGAGTAGACGGGATTTTATATGAGAAAGAGGTAATGCCTGTCAGGATGCAATCTGCCGTATCATCGAGGATAAAACTTTTATCGCAGATGAACATAGCGGAAAGAAGATTGCCCCAGGACGGCAGGATAAAGAGTAATCTGGGAGGCAGAGACATAGATATCAGAGTTTCTACCATCCCTACTATTTATGGCGAAAGCATAGTCATGCGGCTCCTTGACAGGGAAACATCGTTTATAACATTAACGGATATAGGATTTGACGACATACTCATTGAGAAGTATGAAAGCATTATCCACAAGCCATACGGGATGATACTGATTACAGGCCCTACCGGAAGCGGGAAGACCACAACCCTTTATGCCTCATTAGACAGAATAAACTCTTCCGAGAAAAAAATAATCACGATAGAAGAACCTGTTGAATATCTGATGCCCGGCATCAACCAGATACAGGTCAGGCCCAAAATAGGGCTGACCTTTGCAAGCGGACTCCGGCATATAGTCAGGCAGGACCCGGATATAATAATGGTGGGAGAGGTCCGTGACCTTGAGACAGGAGGCATTGCAATACATGCAGCCCTTACAGGGCATCTAATATTCAGCACACTCCATACAAATGATGCACCCGGAGCTATAACAAGATTAATGGATATGGGAATAGAAAACTACCTTGTCTCCTCAACACTCATAGGTGTAATGGCTCAGAGGCTGGTAAGAAGGGTATGTCCGGAATGCAAGGAAAAATTCAAAGCTGCAGACAATATCAGGGCTGAACTCAGCGCTGATATCCAGGAAGTATGGAAAGGAAAAGGCTGCGGCAATTGTTTAGGAACAGGTTACAGAGGCAGGATAGCCATTTTTGAACTCCTCCTTGTCGATGATGCAATACGCGACCTTATAATGAGTCATGCAACTGTGCGCGAGATAAAAGACAAAGCAATTGCCCTTGGGATGCGCACATTGAGGCAGGACGGAATTGAAAAGGTTAAAAGAGGCATTACAACAGTTGAGGAGGTAATGAGGGTTACACAACTGGAGCTGTAAGTTGTTTGCCCTAACTCAATAATTGAGCCGACAAAGCGCTTTTTTCTTTCAACCACTCCCTCTTCTTCTTATAATCAGGAATTATCGAGCCCACTTTGTGCCAGAAGTCATGCGAGTGGTTTTGATGAATGAGGTGGCAAAGCTCATGGACAATCACATAATCAAGTACAGAGATGGGCGCCATAATTACTTTCCAGTTAAATCTCAAGACTCCTGAATGGGAACAACTTCCCCACCTTTTTTGCTGATTCCTGATTATTATTTTTTGAGGTATTATTCCTATCAACTTGAAATATCTTTGGGTACGCTCAGTAATCTTTTCTTTTGCGCGTTCGATATACCATTCAAGCATCTTTTCTTTTACAATCTTAGAAGCAACCCTGCCAGAGAATTTATTGTTGATCTCAACATAAAATCTGCCTGCCATAAGTTTGCAGGGGCAGAATTTTTCATCTTGTGATTTTATCACCTTAAGCCGATATTCTCTGCCTAAATATGGAAAAGACTCGCCGCTTACAAATTCTTTTTTAGGCATCTCGGCATTTAGTTTTTTAATCTTCTCCTGTTTCTGGATAATCCATCTCGCCCGCTTTAGTACAACCTCCTTAATTTTGTCCTTATCCAGAAAATAAGGGGACAGAACCATGACTGTAGAATTTGGCTGTATCTGCAGGGCTACTGTTTTCTTGCGCCTGCCTCTTTTAATATTAAACTTTATCTTCTTGTTGCCGTATGTTATTTGTTCCATATTAAAAATCCCTGAGCTGATTGCTTGCAAGCGACATGATTCCATAAATTAGGGGTTCAATCTCATCCTTGGGACAGCCCTTTGCTTTAAGTTTTCTTCTGATTAAGCTTCTCATTTCACGCTTGCTATCCTCTTTCTCTATCCAGTCAATGACCCGCTTATTTTTTATTATCTGAATAATTTCTTTTGTGAAAGCCACCTGCTCCTTGTCTGATTTATGAAACAGGTCTTCCTTTAACTGGTTGAACAATCCGTAGAAGGCTAATTCTTTTGCATCATCCAGTCCAAGAGATTTAGCGTAAGCCTCTCTCCTTTTTTCCTGCTCTTTGATTTCCAGAAGATTCTTAAGATACTCAGCCTCATCCTTTCTCTCTTTCTTGTTTTCTGCAATCAGACTTTCAAGCTGCTCTTTAAGCGAACCGAAGAAGACAGGGTCTTCTTCAATTTTTTCTGCGACAGTCTCTCTTATTGCGTATTCAATATGACTTGCCTTTGCACGCGGACTGCCTTTGACTTCCAGCTTCTCTTTGAAATCAGGCGCAGTGATATTTATGGGCTCAAGAATTTCTTCTATTCCAGTATCCGTTATATGAGCATGAATCAGAGCCTCTACTTTTTTACTGCAATCTTCAAGACTTAAACGCTCATCACGGTAGAGGTTTTTAACTCCTTCGCGTATTGCACCAAGAAATTTAAAGTCTTCCACATACGGATTGACTACTGGATCAGGCATTAGAAAATCCATACTTCTTGCAAATTCCCTGAAGGCCATGTCAAATTGCGCTCTTACATCCTCAGGTTCAAGAATTTCCATGCAGCTCTGCAATATGTCTTCGGGTTTAGAGCCTGAACGGTTTACCTTTTCAAAGTATTTCATTGTCTCTTTGTGCCAATGGGCGAGATTTGCTTGTTCCTTCTTCACATCCTCAGTTCCAAATATTCCTTCGAGGTCTTCTTTGTCAAACATTACGAGAGCTTCGGCGAGTTCTTTGCCAACACCGGCATAATCTACAACAAGGCCGAAATTCTTTCTTGGGAATGTGCGGTTTGTTCTTGCAATTGCCTGCAATAAGGTATGTTCCCTTAATCTCTGGTCGAGATACATCACCTGTTCAACTGGAGCGTCAAACCCGGTAAGGAGCTTGTCGCAGACAATCAGAAACTCAAGCTAATTCTTTGGATCAATAAAAGCTTCTTTTATGCTTTTTTCTTTAGCCGGAGTGAGCTTGTATTTTTCTTTCCATTCTTTAGAGTCGTCATTATTAACCGTCATAACAACGACCGAGCGTTCGGAACCAATGAGTTTATCAATCTCATTTTTATACATTACTGCACCCTCTCTGTCAGGGGCAACTATCTGGGCTTTAAAACCATTAGACCGTATATGTTCTGTGTAATGCTCAACTATGTCCTTGGCAATTCTCGCAATTCGCCTGTCCGCTTTGGCAAGTGTTTCAAGCGTCGCATATTTTTTCTTTAGCCTTGCTTTTTCTTCAGATGTCTTGTCATGAAAGAGCTCATCAAAGAGCTGGTCGAGGGTTTTTCCGACAACCTGCAACTGCACCATTCTGCTTGCATATTTTACTGGTACTATCTCCTCATCTTCTTCTGCATTTTTGATTGTATAAGCATCAAGATATTTCTCGCCTGTTGGGCTGAAATGGCGGTAAGTATTCCTGTCTCTTTTATCAAGGGGAGTGCCCGTGAATGCAAAGAATGAGGCATTTGGAAGCGCATTCCTCATATTTAGGGCATAAAAACCATACTGACTTCTGTGCGCTTCATCAGTCATTACAATGATATTTTCTGAGCTAGGCACAGGCTCTTTTAATTCCTTTCTGAAAAGAAAGACTGTGGTTAAAATAGTCTGCCCTACATTATGGCTGAGCAGTTCATAGAGTTTTTTATGCGTGCCGCCTTTTTCTTTTATCTGTATGGGATTCGGGAAATTGCAGTTCCTGAATGTCTTGCTTATCTGCTCGTCAAGATCAATGCGGTCCGTAACAACAATAATCGTCGGATTCTTGAGCTTCTTTTCCTCGCGTCTTAATTTAACTGCCGCAAACAACATTGTGAGGGATTTGCCTGAGCCCTGCCAGTGCCAGACAATGCCCCGCTTATCGTCCTCTTCTGTAACACGCTTAATGATTTTGTTAACTGCCCTGAACTGCTGATACCTGCAAATCTTTTTTATTATTTTTCCCCTGTCGTATTCATAGACAATAAAATTTTGGATAATATCGAGCAGGTTTTTTTTATTCAGCACTCCGGCTATCAGGATTTCCTGAGCAGTGGGCTTATCAGACAAGTCTTCTTTTTTTATCATTCCGAGTTCAATCATTTCTTTTATGCTCGGATGTTCAGCCATATTCGGAAATTTCTCGCCATTCTTATCTTTCCATTCATGGAACTGTTCAGGCTCAGCGCTGATAGAGCCGTATTTAGAGCCGAACAAATTTAAGCCTACAAGTAACTGGTTTGTGTTGAATAGGTGAGGGATTTCATTCTGATAACGGATAAGCTGAGTCAGTGCCTTGCTCAAACCTGTCTGTTTTGCAACAGGGCTTTTGCATTCAATTACAACTAACGGAATGCCGTTTACAAAAATAACTATGTCCGGCCTGTCAGTTTCAGAGGGGCCTTTTACCCAGAATTGGTTGACGACAAGAAACTCGTTATTTTCTGGGGTTTCAAAATCAATGAAGCGGATTGTCTTCTTCTGCCTTTTCCCTCCTGTATCTTGATCAATGGATATTCCGGCAACAAGGTCTTTATGAAATTTCTGGTTAGCCTCGATAAGACCTTCCGCCTGTATATGAGTAACACGCCTGACAGCTTTTTGAATGGTCTGCTCTGTAACGTCTTTGTTGATGTCTTTGAGCTTCTTCCTCAACCGTGAGACAAGGACAACCTCGCGCCTGCTCGTGCGCTCACACTTTTCCTTTAGTTCAGGGTCAAGTTCATCACCGTTGATGTAGGCGTATCCAAGCTTTACTAATTGTTCGATGGCTGGCTTTTCAGAAAGGTAATCTTCATTAAAAATAGGCTTTTGCATGTTACTGCAATTTTACCCTAACCCTACCAGTTAATAAAACCTGCATGAGGGATTTTTTTAGGGTTTCAAGGGTTTGCCTATGAAGCTCTGATTCCTCAATGTCTTCGTCAACAGATGATAATATCTTGCCTATTTCCTTCTGCTCTTTTAGTTCAGGTATAGCAACTGTGATATTACTGAAAAGACTTTTATTAACTATAGGAACCGCCTGTGTTCCTGCCATTTGCTTAATTTTGTCTCTTATAAAATCGAGGTAATAATAAACGAAATTAAAGTCATTCGTCTTGCAAATAATTGAATTTAGCTGCTGATTAGTTGCAAGTTCTACTCCTGCGATTCCAATCTTTCCTATGGTTGATCCGATGCACACAAAGAGAATAGTATTCACGGGAAGCATTCTTGCAACTGATGCACCTTCTTTACTTAAATATTTTTCTGTTTTTGTGATCACCTTCACTTTCCCTAAATCAAAAGGAGAAACAAAAGGAAAATCATTTCCATAATATTCTTTTACTGCAGTGCCAGGAGTGCTACCAGTTACAATTTCACCAAAATCTGCTACTCTACCCACTTCCCACTCCGCTGGTATCTCCCCAATCTCGGTCTTCTTAAACTTCTTATGCCCAATGCCTCGGGTGAGGAGTTTTTGCATTAGTCCTTTCTTGAGTTCCCTTGTCTTTTCAATAATCCTGTCTGTTTCCTCAATGGCGTCATCAACATTCGTCAAAATATCAGCAATCTTTTTTTGTTCGGGGAACGGGGGGAGCGGAATATATGCACTTGAAATAATTGACGTATTAAGATTACCCTGAGTACCAGTTTGCCTTCTCGATGCGAAATCTTTTTCTTTATTCTCAAAAAAATAATAAAAAAACTCTCTTTCTATATCCTCCTTCAACCCCTCAAACCAAACAAAGCCATCATGAATACACGCATCCATATCAACAATGATTGGTCGCCCAATGGTAGCACAAATACTCAGAATCACTTCACCCTTTTTTATCTTTACACTATGCTTAACACCTTCATCAGATAAATAGTCTTTTGTTTTACGCAAATATTTATTAGATGATGAGACATCTGAAATTCTTACCCAACCAACAGTTCCACCGAACCATTTAGGATCATTAATCGGTCTTGGAGAAGCCCCTCTTCTTACTGTAGAGATTTCTCCTAATTTGCTAAGACCCCAGTCCACCGGTATCTTCCCTATCGGCGTATCTTTGAATTTAATCCCAGTTCTTAAACTCTTTATCTGTGTCATATCCTTTGTCTTACCTTTTCACTGTCATTCCCGCTTGTCGGGAATCCTTCTTTCCCGCACTCAGGCGGGTTCGCTGTGGCGAAAAGAAAGATGCCGGACAAGCCGGCATGACAGAATAAATTATATGCTTCTGTTTGTTGCCATCATCGGCTCTTCTGCCCCAAACACCCTGATTATAAAATTCTCAAAAGCTTTTTCATAGTGTTCAGGCCGCACACCTCGCCCCGGAACCGGCGGAATATCAATTCCGCTCTGCGCAAACTCATTCCCAACAAGTTCCATCGCATCCCTGAGCTTCGAGCTTTTCATATACTCTGATGTTGTCTCCCCTGTTTCCAGAAGTGCAGCCCACACTGTCAGCAAGGCTTTAAAGAGCGATATCCAGTCAATCCAAACAGGTTTTTTTATTTCGTCAAAGTTGCCCTTTGACAAAAATTCCCACCATCTCTCCTGTGAAAGCCAATATTCAATTTTTCTTTTCCCCTTTATCCTTGTAAGCACAAGCCCTGATTTTGAAAGCTCAATGAGCGCATCTTGTGTGCCTCTTACAGAAAGGCCGATTGCCTTTGCAACTTCAGAAGGATGCCCTGCATCATGAGTTAATAGATAAAGAATACACTCAGCCCGGCTTCCGACTCCGAAAAGGCCGCGGAGCATGAACCTGATATTGGATTCAGTGATTGGTATTACTTCTCTTGATTTCCCACTCGGCTTTAATGGCGCTCGCAGGAAACCATACTTAGAAAATATTTCGTCAAACGGAATCCCTATCGCCAACGCTACATCTTTTTCATATCTCACCGGAAATAAAGGCTCTGGTTTTTGCGGTATATTTTTGAAGCAAAGCTTCGCCAGATTCTTCCATTTTCTTTCCTGCCCCTGAGAAGCGAGAAACTCCGATACCGCGCCCATAAGACGGCAGGTTTCATCTTTGCTTTCTCCTATTATCCCTCTCAGTCTTTGTATATCAATCCACTGTCCATTCGTAACAAGCCAGTCCATGACCTCATCAAAAAGTCTTGGGTCATAGCGCCCTGTTTCAAGTGTAAATACAAGAAGCACCTCAGGGTCTATTGCCCATGGCTCCCTGGCTCTTGCTTCGCCAAGAACGCCGAGGGTCGACCACTGCCTCCAGAGGAATCCGAGAATATTCTCAAGAAATATATCTCTAAAGTCTTTCTGCAACATCCTCGTGCCCCATATGCCTTAACAAATCTTTAATGCTCTGCCTGAAACTTTCTGAAACATCATGCGTCATGCTCCATTGTGCCGCTTCTTCAAGTTCTTTTGCATTTGGCTCCAACAACAGGAGGTCATTGTAATGCTTTCCCATTCCCTGATCTACAGCAGCATAGAGCTTGAAACAAATCTGGTCAAATCTGCTGAGAAAATGAATAGTCAGAGACCTCCCGAACTTCCTCGTCTCAACCCTTTTCATCAAACCTTCAGGAAGGCCAAGGTCTACTGCTGAAGTGGGACCAGAATTAAGCCAGGTCTCAATAAGATCAAAATCCCTGGCAACCTTCTTCGATGCTTCTGAAAGAGCCTTTGGAAACGGCTCAGCCTTTTCGAGATGGAGGTCATTCATCGTTACAAAGGCGACAACATCTACATCCTTTGTCGTCCGGCTCACAAGGCCGAGAACGTTAAGCGCGGAGCCTCCACATACAACCAATTCGGGAACTGTTGCATTAACCGCATCCAACTGTTCTCCCAATGCGCTCAGTATCTTCTCTATCTCTTTTTTGTCCTGAAACATAGCTAAATCTTATACCCCAGTTCTTTTAAATAAGCATTCATCTTGTCTTCAGTTTTGACCCGGCTTTTTTTCAGTTCTTCCAGTTCGTTGATGACCTTCTGGACGTCTATCTCTTCTTCCTCTTCGGTTACATCAACATACCGCGCAATATTGAGGTTGTAATCATTAGAACGGATTTCATCAAGAGAAACAGGACGGCAGTATTTATCAATTGTTTTGTATCCGCGATAGGCGTCGACAATTTTTATGATATCCTGCTCTCTGAGCTTGTTCTGATTCTTTCCTTCAAGATAATCATTTGCGCCATAAAGGAAAAAGACCTTGCCTTTATGTTCTTTCGCTTTGTTCTTATTGATAATATACAGACAGGCCGGGATACCAGTGCCGTAAAACAGATTTGAGGGCAGTCCGATAACAGCTTCCAGCAAATCTTCTTCAAGAATGCCATGTCTTATTTTACCCTCTGCTCCGCCTCGAAACAACGAACCGTGAGGAAGCACAACGCCTGCTCTGCCTTTTAAATTTAGCGTTGCAATCATATGCTGAACAAATGCATAATCTCCGTAGCCTTTTGGCGGAATGCCAAAGCGAAATCTCCTGTAACTGTCGTGCTGCGCCTCGTCATATCCCCAATTTTTCAGAGAGAAAGGCGGGTTTGCAATAACCATATCGAATTCCATAAGCTTTCCATTTTCAGTAAGAAGTCTTGGCTTTCTCAGAGTATCGCCTTTTTCGAGCCTTGCAGTTATCCCGTGAAGGAGCATGTTCATTTTGCATATTGCCCATGTCCCAATATTTCTTTCCTGCCCATAAAGTGAGATATTCTTCCAATCCTGTTTATTCTCCCTTAAATGGTAGACAGATTGAATGAGCATGCCTCCTGAACCGCATGTTGGGTCGCATATCCGCATCTTCTCATGAGGGTCAAGTATCTCGACAAGAAGGTTGACTACTTCCTTTGGCGTGTAGAACTCGCCGCCTTTTTTGCCTGCATCGTCAGCGAACTGTGCGATAAGAAACTCATATGCCCTTCCCAAGATGT
>CAKKPR010000173.1 GCA_919901705.1 Thermodesulfovibrionales bacterium
AGACCTCGTTATCTTTGCATCCGCTTCCTAACTTCTCGCAGCGTAGCGTAGACTCGCCGAGGCGAGCCCGCTTGCTTGCTTTCACGAAGTGACTCGCCGAGGCGAGCTGCTCTTTTGAACTTTTAAACTTCCGCCCTCTTCAACGCTGCGGCAAGAAATGTGTAGTATTTCCATGTTGATTTCTGAGATACTATTGTAAGATTTGCACCGGGGTGTAATAGGACTATGAAATTTTTCAGACCAATAATCCATTTTTCTACTAAGGCAGATACGTTATTCGCATGGAAGCACCTTTTACAATAAAAGCAATAGCCACTGAAAAGCGGACATCTCTTGTTGTCACTATGCCATCTGATATACGTGATGGCCCATGGGCCGCTGATTATGGTGAAGCATTGCATGAAATTTATTACAATACAGAACCACATATTACCGGGCTTCAATTTGACCTACAACAATGTGAATGGGCAGACCCGCTACCCTTGCTATCGTTTGGGCTTACACTGGCATATCATCGTTCTCGTGGCGAACATTATTCATCAAAACTATTACTTTCTTTAAAGAACAAGCGATTTCTAAAATTTGTTGCTCAGGAAGGCTTCATGCGCACTATGCTGAGTAACAACATTGCAATCGAAGTTGATGGAGTAGAGATTGATGGAAAAAGAATTAAGGAGTACGAAAATATTTCTATTAATCTGGCATATGTGAATAGTACCTGTATTCCTGCTGAGATTATCGATGTAAGTCACGGCATGGCAAGTATTGAAAAGTGGGTTGACGAAAGGATTGCTGTACCAATGGTGAAGACCGAGTCGCTTGTTCACGTTCGAGCAGGAGAGGAATTATTCTATAAACTGGGCGCATTATTAAAGGAGTGCATATCTAATGTCGCCACTCATGCATATCCGAGCGATAAACTACATTTATTCGGAGTTCCGACTTCAAAAAAATTTTTGGGAATATATGCAAGATTTCGGGAGGGTTTAATAGGGAAGGCAGGCAAAGAAAGTTTAGACCTGAGAGAAGCAATCAAAAATGAAGGGTCAGAGGATAAATATCCTAAGCTTGATAGTTCATATTTAACTGTTCGCAAAGGTTGCATTGAAGTTTTTGTCCTTGACCAAGGCGTCGGAATTGTCAGTACCATGAAAGACGTTATAAAAGGACCCAATTATCAACAATATAATTCTCAGTTTGGTGCCGCATGCGTGGCAGCTTTTGCCGATGGAGAAAGAGGTACCCAAAATAAAAGCTCAAGCCCGACTAGGCATGGTGGACTTCATCTAATTCACAGACTTCTTTCAGATAACAAAGATTATATAAGAGGTCTGGATGATAATTACTGGTTCGGTGCTCAAGTACCTATGCCAAAATCCGAGGATGCTGATAACGACACTACCGTATCGAAAAAAAGAGTTGGCCGGCTAATACATGAGAATTCATCTAAAGCGAGGCGAGAAGATCGGATAAAAAAATATTTTCTGCCTGGATTGCATTGGCACATGAGATTATCTTGGCATAAGGATTCAGATACAACTGACAAAGATTATTGGATTCATTGGGAGGGAAATCTTGAAGATAACCCTTTGCTCGGAGCATTCTTGGGTACATTTGCGAATTCGCGACCTGCAAACAGCATAGTAATAGACAATCGGTTTCCACCTTTCGGTGCCGAAAAGATTACAAAACAAAAAAATGTTCATTCTATTCTGATATTTCTTGAGAAAGGATTATCGAAGAACCAGATATCGATGGCAATTGAGAAAGCTATGAAAGAAATTCCAGTTGCCGATGGCGCTATGATATTTATTGCCGACATCCCGCAATACGAATGTTCAACATATATTGAAGCGTTTTCTAACGGTTCATTTGAAATCACTAAATATTCAAAATTACGTCTTGCATCAAGAATTGTCCTTCTGAGTAAACGTTGTGATGTTGCATGTTTTAAGAAAAGCCAGAATAACGCTAAATTGTTCTCATTTGAATCCAAATTAAATGAAGCCGCGTCATTCTGCGATAATACGAGCGGGATGGGAAAAGATGAACCTACAAGTACTGCGGAGCTTTTGATGTGGATAAGGTTTCACGACTCATACATTTTCTGGAAATATATTGGACGAAACAGAAGAAAGTTTTTGTATTTGGCCGATAATGTGAAATGGAAAAAGGACAAGTATCTCAAAGGTTATCTTGATTTTACAAAAATTCTTTCGGAGCCCTTCATATATGACCTTTTTTGTAATGCGCTTGAGCGAATCATCGGGCTGTCTCAGAAGAAGATTATAAAACTTGAGCCACTTGACATTCTGGTAAAAGGCTTGATCTATGAATTTAACAGTAGACATAGCGGATCAAATGCATCTGAGCGCGTAGAGATCGGAAGTGTTTTGGTATCTGGTTCAACCATGAAATCTGCTTCGTTGCTAAAAAAAGAAACTCTTTGTATCCACTTCTTCAATCACCTTGACAGTAAAAGTTTTCAAGCAGGGGCGGAAGCCCCTCATTATGCTCTATTCTTATGGCCAACCGACGAAAAATTCCTTCAAGAAATGGATGCTACTAATATACAACCGCCATTGGAAAGAGTAGGCAGTACACCGATAGTAGCACCCGGTGGGTGGAAGTATTTTCAATTACACCGCTTTGATGATAATAATCAAAGTTGCTATGCCTACGGTCCTCGTGAGACTTATGAGCTGATTCAACGTGCCAATCCGGAGTTGTTCCGGGCTGGACACTGGTATTACGAATCTCACCATGATTTTTTTACGACTAACATAATGCTTGCCCTGCGTCTGAGTTTCCTTGACAAACACGATTTGGCAATATTTCTTGTTGCCAATATTTTTAAAGCTTTAGATGTTAAGAAAGATGAATTAAATAAAACTGGATTGGAATGGCTGGAATTAACCAATAAAACAGGACAGGCGGAACATACTCTCCATCGTCACGTTTTCGAGAAAAAATATTCCTTAGTAGTGTATCCTTCACATCCGACAACAATTTTTGTTATTCAAAAAATTAAGAGTTTTTTTCTTGATTCCGATAAAGCAGACATGTCTGAAGCGCTGAAAAATAGAATAGCAGAAAAGCTTGGCAGGCTTACATCCATTTTCCCCATGCGCAACAGACGTGGATCCGCGTCAATGATTTTCCCCCCTTTAACTCTCTTGGAAATTGAAAAGAAATTGGATAATGATTCAGATATATTGTATTTTGATGACGCCTTGGTGACGGGACGAACCCAAAGGGATCTAGAGGGTACACTATTAAGCCTAAACCTGGTAAGAAGCGTGGACCACCTCTGCATTATTGACAGGCGCAGATTGCCAGGGAAGGTATTAGATACAGATAAGTTTAAGATATTCATGCGCTTAGATATACCTCCTCTTGGAGACTCTGAAACCTGCCCCATGTGCAAGTCGTTATCAATACTTAACGCATTTGCCAAACACCTTACAAATAGAGTACAGGAGGTTATTTCCAACAATTGGTTTGAGGAGTGGAAATGCATGTCACCCATGATAAATTGGAAAGATCATGGCTTGCCTTTTCGTTACTACCAATCAAGCAAACAGACGAAGGACTTTCCAATCAGATTCTCAACAAATGGAAAATATGAAGTTCTCGACGAAATACCGATGTTTAGTAATATCGGGTTACTTACTTATGTTACCGAGTTAAGCACGATGACTTCCCGCGATGATCTTGCCCAGAAATACTGTAACAAAGAACCGCAACCTGAAGACCAAGCAAAAATTGCCCTTTTATGCAGTCAGATGCTTCTCTTTAGAAACGTTATAGACAATTCTTTACTACTCGATAATCTGACGCTATTATTAGCCTTATTGTGTAAGCAGGAAAATAGAAGTAATTACACATCATTAGCCGTTATTACTTTGATGAATCAGGATATCGCGGTTTTAAGAAATATAGCGAAATCAATTGATGATGATATTGTCGGCAATGATGACGCTGTTATTTTTTATGCATACCTTCTGTGGAGCGGCGTAATAAAAAAAGTTGAAGACTGCCCGCGACAATTAGGCATGAGGGCTGCAAGGATAATATTGGACAAATCAAAAAATGAACTCGAACAGTTTGATGCTTTCCATAATGAAATACTCACTAAGACCGGCGTACTTCACGCCAGACCTTTGCCGAAATTCTTAGCCGAGTCGTTAGAAAAGTTAAGTGACAGGGTGATATGGGATGTACTGGACAGTCTGGACAAACTCAAGTATATTCTTGAAAGGCTTGACCAGAATTTGTTAAGAACAGAGGACACAAAATACGAGCAGTTACGAAAATCATTTGAAGAAAAGGCAGAAAAGATAAAGGATGATTTAAGGCAAAACCTCAACGGCGAACTCGTCGACGTAGTAGATGCTAAAAAGCAGGCTGAGAAACTGCTTAATGGGATATTAAAGAAAATCCATGAAATGATTTTTCTTGCCTTAGACGTTGATAGGGGTTATACCAGCCAGATTGAAAAAAGAATCAATCTTTGTTATGAGAGGATAGCTTGGAAGGATTTATTGCCGGGCGTGTCGTCAAAACCCACAATTAAGTTTTCACGCACAGGAAAACCATTCCCGGATCCAAATATGAAAAAAGTCTGGTGTTTATGGGACCGCATGGTAGAAAAGGAGGGCGTTGAGCACCTAGTTGGTAATGCCGGAAAAAATTGTTGCACAAAGGAGATTGGAGATCCATGGGGCGAAGTGACTGGGAAAGCCCATATCTGGATTCAAATCGAATACTTCAAACGGCACTTGACGGTTAGATTTGCTAATTATTCCGAAACCCCTTCTGACACGATAAAGAAGGAACTTAAGCGCACCTGTTATTATTCATACTCAAACGCAGAATTGGGAGTTGTGAACTATAAGAACTTAAATGAAACTGTCGTATGTGGAGAAATTGATCTACCTTACGCAGGCTTTCTAAATTCCTTTAGTAGGAGGAGTAATGGCTGATTTCCGGATAATGATAATCGATGATGACCCGACGCGCAAGGAGAAATATGAAGCGGTTTTAAAGGCTAATTATGAACTGATTTTTATTACAAAAGCGAGTGACATTATTCAAATAGACTCGGAGAGGGTACATGCTTATCTCGTCGATGTCATTCTAGACGATTGGGATAATGAACTACCACAGGATGCAACCGAGAAAAGTCTATCGTACATTTTAGGGAAAATTAAGCAACAGTGCTCAGAATGCCCTGTGTTCCTTATAAGTAATTTACACCATCAGAATTCAGGACAATATGACCAAAGCATAAGTGAGCTTTTCAGACCCGCATTTAAGTACCATATCAATCATTTTTTTGCGTGGAGTGAGTTTTCAGAAAGTAAGCAGTCTGTAATTGGTACTATTGATCTTCAACTAAGAAAGCATTTTAGTCGGTCAGCTCTTTTTGTCAAACCTGATGACCCCGTAATAATTCTTCATCTTTCTGACTTACAGTTTGGCGATCCCGAAACATCTGATAGTGCTTTTTTATCTGAAAAAACTATAGCGAAAGAATTACGCAAACAAGAACTCATTCCCGATATTGTCGTTTTTTCAGGCGACATTTCTTATCGTAGTCATTCGGAGGAGTATGAGCGAGCACATAACTGGATTTTGGATTTGTTTAAGGCGTTCTCTCCAAACGGAACATTCCAGGGTGACCGCGCACTTCTCGTGCCGGGCAACCACGACGTAAATATCCAACTGGGCCTATCGGGCTTGCTCGGTTATAATTTTAAGACAGATAAACCAAATATGAAAGGGAAAGATTTTAAGGATTATTCTGAGTACGGTTTTGTACCATTTATGAAATTTGCGGCCCGCTTGACGGAAAATCAAAGATGGTCATATTTTGACAACAAATTGAATCTCGTTTTGGATAATTTTCTCCATTTAGGCTTACGCTTTTACTTGCTTAATAGCTGTTCAGAATTCGAACAAAGCGAGATTAACCGGGCGGGCGTTGACGAGAGTTCAATGACTAATCTCTCCACACACACAGTTATTAAAGAACCTGAACACGTATTTTCTATTGCTGTATCTCATCATGGGCCATCTTGGCAATATCAGCCACGTAAGGAAAAATCAATTGAGAACTGGCCAAAGGTAGCAAAGTTTCTTGAAAATGTTGATTGTGGCTTATATTTACATGGGCATGTTCATGCGTGCGATGCACGTCTCTATGGCGCAGGCAATAGCATTAAGAACATGCTTCTGGTCAAAGCCGGAACACCGCATCTAAAACCCGGAAGTCGAGAGGAAGACGAGCCCAGAGGCTTTAATATTATTAAACTCATCCGCAATAACGGCCTTGTCATTGCAATTCAGTATTATAAAGTAAATATGATCAAATCGACAATCACGATAGAAACTGCAGTAGAATACAAGACTAATTGATCCAAGTATTCTTGACACTATTTCTTTTTTCCCAACCTCGCCCCAACCCGCACACCTGGGAATCGCATAGCTTCGGCTAATGTAGGCGACAGCTACTATACAAACTCCCATGGTTGTGATGGATATGCAGGGTGACGCAGTACGACTAGAAACCATGATATATTATGCAGAACAGGTTACAAGTGTCAAACCTTCAAAATTCATTTAAACGCAAACCTCATCTCTTTACCTTTTTCTTTATCCGCTGACCCTTCTTTGCAGTCCCATAAACAGCTAATTCTTCCTTAACCAGAAGTCTTTGGCGTAGGGCGATATTAAAAGATTGAAATTGGCTGTAAAGGAATATAATATATCCTCATTATGTATAACCTCATAAGCTTTGCAGGGATATTTATCCTGATGGCTTTTGCCTGGACGATTTCTTCGGACAGGAAGGTCATCAACTGGAGGGTCATATTATGGGGGACTGTACTTCAGCTTGTATTTGCCATTTTTATATTTGTGATACCCGCAGGTTCAAAAGTATTCCTTTTTGTAAATGATGCAGTTGTAAAACTTCTCGACAGCGCAACAGCAGGAACCAGATTCCTTTTCGGAAGGCTTGCCCTTCCTCCGGGAACAAAAAATGAGATGGGAGAAGAGTCACTGGGATTCATTCTGGCATTTCAGGCCCTGCCCACAATAATATTTTTTGCAAGCCTCATGGGAGTGCTTTATTACATCGGCGTAATGCCGAGGCTCATAAAAATATTCTCAAGGGCATTCACAAAACTGATGAGGATAAGCGGCGCAGAGTCCCTAAGTGTATCGAGCAACATCTTTGTGGGTGTTGAAGCAAATATGACAGTCCTGCCCTACCTCGGAAAGATGACAAAATCAGAATTATGCACGATACTCGCGGCAGGCATGTCTACGACTGCATCAAGCGTTCTTGCCCTTTATGTGTTCATACTTCAGTCAAAGTTCCCGACAATAGCAGGACACCTTGTTTCAGCTTCTATTCTCTCTGCGACAGCGGCAATAGTTATGTCAAAGATTATAATGCCTGAAACAGAAAAACCCGAAACCCTTGGACTCGAAATAGCCCCTTACTATCAGAAGGAATCCTCTGTCATGGAGGCGATTATAAATAATGCAAACGAAGGGGTTAAGATGGTGGTAGGAATAGTTGCGCTGCTGCTGGCGTTTCTTGGAATCGTAGCCCTCATAGATTTTCTCCTTTCAGGCGCAGGGATGAGATTGAATAATATTCTCGGCATTCAGATGGACTGGTACTTAAAAGGGCTTTTGGGTTATCTCTTCTATCCTTTTACACTTGTGATAGGAGTTCCCCCTTCTGATGCATTCGAGATATCAAAGCTCATTGGAGAAAGGGCAGTGCTCACCGAGGTGAAATCCTATCAGGACCTTTCAGCGCTTCTTACTTCCAATGCCTTGAAAGACCCGCGCTCTGCCGTATTAGCTGCTTATGCTTTAAACGGCTTTGCACATTTTGCATCTCTTGCAATATTTGTCGGCGGAACAGCAGCGCTTGTGCCTCACAGGACAAAAGACCTCTCATCAGTCGGTTTCCGGGCGCTGCTTGCTGCCACCCTCGCCTGTCTCATGACAGCAGCAGTTGCAGGGACATTTTTTACTGAAGGCTCAATACTTCTTGGGAAATAACAGGAAAGGCGCATAAATGATTTTGCATCCTGGTGTTATTGCATTGATTATCGGCTCAGGCATTGTGCTCCTGCTTGTTCTGTATGCCTCGGCGCTCGGCATAAAAATAATCCGGAGATGGGACATAAAAAGCAGTTCAGAAGAACAACTCTCCCTCGAAAGAAAAACTTACCTGGTCTCGACACTGGTGCAATATGCCCTAGTATTTGAAATCCTGTCTGTCTTTCTGTTCATATATACAGCAGAAGATATCCATACATTGCTTGCCGGCGCAATGTGCGCAACAGGTTCCCTGAATGCAAATGCCTTTGGATTTCCAACTCTCTACATAAAAATTGCTTCGTTTTTTATTTCAGCATCATGGATTGCCATAAATCACATAGACAACAAGTCGGAAGATTATCCGTTAATCAGGATGAAATATAAGCTTTTGACAGCAGTGCTTGCAGTGATGATAATTGAATTCATCTTCCAGCTGGAATATTTTCTCAGAATAAAT
Source organism: Thermodesulfovibrionales bacterium (assembly GCA_919901705.1). Lineage (GTDB taxonomy): Bacteria > Nitrospirota > Thermodesulfovibrionia > Thermodesulfovibrionales > UBA1546 > SCSY01. The sequence continues at coordinate 8,585 of CAKKPR010000173.1, forward strand.
CCGAATGTTATTACTTCCTGCTGCGGCGTCATGTTCAGCGAAAAAGGAGAAGGGCTTGCAAGTTCATTGGCTGCATTCCCTGTCCTGCCTGCAAAGATTCTCCTCTATTCTATCTTCGCTGTCACAATTGCAAACGGCATAGCTGTATACAGGACTCAGCGCAAACCGTTTACATATATGTTCTCTATCTTTGCCTTCATGTTTTTTATTTCCTCTGTCATAGCTATCATTTCATTCATTTCACTCTATTTCTATCAAATCCCCACTCATCACTGCCCTTTTGATATCCTCCAGAAAGAATATTACTATGTTGGATATCCCATATATGCATTTTTGTTCACAGGAAGTTTTTTTGGAATAATAGTGGGTATCATTGAACCATTTAAAAAAATAGCTTCCATGTCCAAAATAGTACTGAATGCCCAGCGCAGATGGAGTCTTTATGCGATTACAGGGCTTGTAATATTTACCCTCATTTCTTCGCTGCCCATGATACTGCTTCCGTTTAAGATGTGACTGCGAGAATGGCAAGATTCCTCACCTGTCATTGCGAGGAATCACGAAAGCCTTCGGGATGACGAAGCAATCTCAAAGGAAAAATTGCCACGCGGAGTTTACCCTGAGAAAAAAACGAGATTGCCACGCTGCGCTCGCAATGACAAAAACGAAGGGCTCGCAATGACAAGAAGGGAATTATAAAGTTAAGATGATTGAATTTATTGGCTATTTCTGGTACAATTTTGACATTTGTGATGGAAGATAAAGATAAAAAAAATCTACTCGAAGCGATATTATTTCTTTCAGGAGAATCGGTAGCGCTTTCATCATTGAAGGATGTTACTGAGATGCCGGAGAATGAACTTAAAAAATTTATGGAAGAACTTATGTCGGAATACAGAGAAAAAAATAGCGGGATTTTGATTTCCGAAATAGCTAACGGATACCAGATGATAACAAATCCTGCATATGCGCCCTGGCTGAAAAAGTTCCGGGCAAAAAGCGCATCTTCAAAACTTTCGGCATCTGCCCTTGAGACACTCGCAATAATTGCATACAAGCAGCCGATCATCAAGGCTGAGATAGAACAGCTTAGGAGCGTAAATTCTGACGGAGTTGTAAAGACACTCCTTGACAGAAAGCTTATAAAGATTATGGGAAGAAAAGAAGCTCCAGGCAGGCCCTTGTTTTACGGAACAACAAAAGAATTTCTTCAGTATTTTGGGTTAAAAGACCTGACAGAGATGCCAACCCTAAAGGACATAGAAAGGGAAGAGGCAGCATGATAGCGAGAGGTACAAAATGAAGAAATTTTATATTGCGCTGGCAATATTATTTATTTTTGCAGCAAGCGCCTATGCTGATGAAACTTACAAAATCAAAAAAGGCGATACCCTATCCAAAATTTCCAAAAAATTCCATGTAAGCGTTCAGGAAATACGTGACCTGAACAGCCTTAAGAAATCAGCAAAACTCAAACCAGGACATGTTCTGACAGTCAAGAGAACAGGCACGAAGACTTATACGGTTAAAAAAGGTGACAACATATACAGGATTGCAAAGAAATTCAATCTGGATGTTGACGATTTAAAAGATATCAACCTTCTCGACTCTTATGATCTAAAGGTGGGACAGAAACTCCTGCTCGAACCCGAACCCGAGACAGAGACTGCACAAGCTGCCAATCTTGTTGAAGAGATAAAGAAACTCTCCGAATCAGAAGAACTCGCAAATATGAACATGTCAGACAGGCTTATATTATTCGCGAGAAAGTTTCTTAACATCCCCTACAAGTTTGGGGGAAGCAGCATAATGGGTATTGACTGTTCAGCCTATGTCCAGAAGGTTTACGGCCTTGTAGGAATAAACCTCCCTCGTTCTGCCAGGCTCCAGTTTAAGGAAGGAGAGATTGTTGACAGAGATTCATTATCAATAGGTGATCTAGTTTTTTTCAGGACATACGCCTCGTTCCCCTCTCATGTTGGAATTTATCTCGGGAACGACCTTTTCATTCACGCATCTTCTAAAGACAAAAAAGTAAGTATCAACAGCCTTAAAACACCTTATTATTTCAAGAGGTTTCTGGGCGGAAAGAGATTTATTTCAGATACACCGGAAAAGGCCGAGAAAGAATCAGAAGAATTTTCGCAAGGCAGCTGACCTTTTATTCTTTACAAACCATCTGCGTACACTATTTTCCCCATATCAGAAACATCATACCCGCCAAGACCCAGCACCATATTTCTAAACGCATCATCATCCATGACAATCTCTAAAAGGCACTGAATCATCTCTGTATTATAAAAGTCAGCAGGTATGGCAAGGTCATATCTTTCCTTTGCAACAGGGATGAAATCAAGGCCAAGCGCCCGGGCTGACGCAAGTATTGCAAGCCCTGTGTCTGCAATGCCTGTAAGCACAGCAGATGCAACTCCCATATGGGTATATTCCTCTCTTTCGTATCCTTTCACATCTTTAGGGTTTATGCCTGATTCTTTCAGATGCTTATCCGTCAAAAGCCTTGTTCCTGCGCCTGACTGCCTGTTAATGAAAACAACATCCTCCCTTGTCAAATCGTTAAATCCTTTTATATTTTTGGGATTACCTTTTGGAACAAGCAAGCCCTGCTCCCTGTAAACAAGATTGATAAGGATTATCTTTTTATCAGACAAGAGCCTTTTTATATATGAGACATTGTATTCTCCTGTCTCCTCATCGAGAAGATGAGTTCCTGCAATATGCGCCTCACCTTTTTTCAATGCCATCAGTCCTCCCATAGAACCAACATGCGCTGATGATAATGAAAGTCTCGGATATTTCTTTTTGAGAGAATTAGCCAGCAGGTCTAATGCATTGTCATGGCTTCCTATGCAGACGATGGTATTTTCAATCTCATCCTTAGTTCTTAAAAGATCAACATTAACCTCTGTACCCGCGCCTATGCCTTCGGACATAGCAGGTATTCTCACAAAACCATCTGCACGGACCAACGACATCAGTACACCTGCTCCCCTTGATACAGGGGTTGCTATTAATTTATCTCCAACTTTGCCAAGTTTTACTCTTAAAAATTCCTCCTGCCCGAGTGATGATGCAACCTGCCTGGAAAGTATTGCCTTCAATTTTTCCGGCTCTTCTGCTTCTCTTCCCTGCCATTTATATACAACAGGTTTTGCAAAAAGATTGAATGTAATATATGCAGATACCGGATAACCCGGAATTCCAAGAACAGGCTTGCCTTTGACAAGGCCCAGGATTACAGGTTTCCCCGGCTTTATATTCACACCGTGAAGTAAGACCTCCCCGATATCTCTGATTGCATTTGCCGTAAAGTCCTCAGACCCCGCAGATGCGCCTGCGTTCACAACTACCATGTCGCCCAATCCATGAGCCTCAAGAATTGCTTTCTTTAATCCTTCAAAATTGTCAGGGACAATTCTGAACCTTACTGCATCTCCTCCCCATTCAGAGACAAGCCCTCCAAGCATCCTTGAGTTAAATTCTATAATGTCGCCTTTTTTAAGTTCACTTCCCGGCTCTACAATCTCTGTTCCGGTAGGGATTATTACAACCTTCGGCCTTTTTCTTACATTAATCTCAACATGCCCTCCTGCAAGCATTGCACCGATATCAACAGGCCTTATCTTGTGATTCTCAGGTAGTATGAGCTCAGTTGCAACAATGTCCTCACCAATTACCCTCACATGCTGCCACGGAGTAGCCGCCTCAATAATTTCGATGTATTCACCACCCACCCCCTCTTCGCTCCCCCCCTTGGCAAGGGGGGGATGGGGGGGTGAACTCTCGGCTCTCTGCCATCTGCTCTCTGCCCTGATTACATTCACATCTTCAATCATCACCACTGCATTGAATTCATCAGGTATCGGGTCTCCTGTATCCACATAAACAGCCTGAGTTTTGAGTTTTAATTTCTTGGGAGATGTCTCAGAAGCGCCGAATGTATCCACGTATCTTACGGCATAGCCGTCCATTGCAGATGAGTGATAAAAAGGAGATGAAAGTTTTGCTATAACAGGCTCTGACGTGATTCTTCCGAGGGAGTCCTTGACCTGAATTTTCTCGCCTGAAAAAGGCTTGAGAGAGCCTTCCGCCTCAAGCCTCTTCAGCCATTTCTCAATCGCTTCGTTCAGAGGCGTTGTTTCAAGATAAATCTCGCGTTTCATGCTTCAAAATAATAGCGCAATTCCCATCCTTAAGGCAAATGAGATGTCATTGCGAGGTCGTTTCGACCGAAGCAATCTCAGTCTCCGCAATCTCAAAAAAATAGATTGCCACGCTCCGCTCGCAATGACAAAAAAGCTAATCGCTGACAGCTAATTGCTGACCGCTGCTTTTAAAAAACAATGGATTTGTGATATATTCTGGCAGTAATACCGTTGTCATTGCGAGCGACCTTCGGGAGCGTGGCAATCTCAGCTTTTGTATCAAAATGGTTAAGGGATGAAAACTGAATTTATTTTTTGTCCTAACTATGGAGAATAGACGAAATTGATGCGCATACACCCAAGTTAGGCATCATCGAAAATAGGAGTTTATTTTATGAGTTTGTTTAGAAAAAATAAGGATACGCCATACACAGAACAGCATCTTGAACAAGCCGAAGAGTTAATAAAATCTGCCCGTGTTTATGCAACTGGAACTTTTATTTCATGGATAGATGAATGCCCGCAGCTTCAAGCAGTTACCGACTCAAATCTTTTAGCTTTTTGGGATTATCTTATCACGATTGCATGCATAGGAACTGCTTTTGCAGAGATTGTTGACACCGTCCCAGAAAAAGATCAACCAAGAATTTGCTATGCCATTCAGAAAAAACTAAATGATTGGAATTCTGATTCTTATGATGCTATGACAAACTTTTTATTATATGCTAAGAAGTTGATAGATAAAGGAGTTGAATTGCCCGACGCAATCGGAAGTTGGGTTTGGGTTAACATAGAAAAGCATGAGCTGTCTAATTTGGAATTAAAAGAATTGGCTTCTTCACTGAGACTTGTAAGGGCTGTTGGATTACCAATTATGATTACTTTCCATAATTGGTGCAAACAAAAATGAATACTTTACGTCACCTAACAACAGGTCAAAAGACCACCATTCAAATGCTATCGCACAAAAGCAGCTCGGAATATTTCCCCTACTTCTCAACTTAAAGATTGTCGCGTCGCTTTCGCTCCTCGCTATGACATCAAAAAATTCTCTCCTCCCCAAATCCGCCTCACTTGAAATTATCAACTAAAGTCATTTAGAATATAATTGAATCAAATTGAAGGAGGATGAAAGCAAATGCCTAAGACCATAACATTACGCCTCAGTGATGACGCTTACAGGAAATTTAATGCTGCAGCAGTCAAGGACAACCGCAGCATATCCAATTTAATAGAAACTCTTGCCTTGAAAAAATTAAACGAGGAAGTGTTCGCGGATAAATTCGAGATGGAAGAAATATTTTCGAATGCAAAACTGCTCAAGAAGCTCGAAAGAGGGCATAGCCACGCAAAACTAAAAAAAGGCAACCTAATTGGTTAAATACAGGATATTCGAAACCGACCAGTTTATAGAAGACCTATCGCAGGACTTTGAAGGACGGGGGGATAAAATCAGAAAGAAGCTGTCAGAGTTCGTATATCCGCAGCTCAGGGAAAATCCGTATTTCGGCAAAAACATAAAGAAATTGAAGAATTACAAACCTGATACGTGGCGTTACAAAATCGGCAATTACAGATTTTTCTATGAACTAGATGAGAAGGACCACATAATTTATATGACGACTGCTGACGCGCGTAAAGACAGTTATTAACTCCTACTACTTCCCATTCTTGTTCTTCGGCCTCTTATTATACTCAAGAATCCTTTTTCTCAAGCGGATGGATTGGGGGGTGACTTCTACAAGCTCGTCTTCTTTGATGAATTCTATTGCCTGCTCAAGGTTTAAAATCTTTGGAGGAATAAGCTGGAGCGCATCGTCAGCGCCTGAGGCCCTCATGTTGGTGAGTTTCTTTTCCTTTATCACATTGACATCAATGTCAGTATCCCTTGAATTCTCGCCTACAATCATTCCTTCGTAAACAGGCGTGTTTTCCTTTACAAGCAAAGTTCCTCTCGGCTGAAGGTGAAAAAGTGCATACGTTGTCGACTTCCCTGCCCTATCAGAGACTATAGCTCCTGTTGAACGCTTTGACATCGGCCCCTGCCATTCTTCATAACCATCGAAGATGTGGTTTAAAAGCCCTGTGCCTCTTGTGTCAGTAAGGAACTGGGAGCGAAAACCTATCAATCCCCTTGAAGGGATTCTGAATTCGAGGCGCACCCTTCCATGCCCGTTATTCTGCATCTTCTGCATCCTTCCCTTTCTCATCCCAACCTGCTGTGTTACGACTCCGATAAATTCTTCAGGCACATCTATAACAAGCTGTTCCATTGGCTCGTGCGTCTTCCCGTTAATCTGCTTTGTTATCGTCTCAGGCATTGAGACAGAAAGTTCATAACCTTCCCTTCTCATCATCTCAATGAGAATCGCAAGCTGGAGTTCTCCCCTTCCCATCACCTTGAATGAGTCAGTGTTACTGAAATCCACTTTTATTGCCACGTTGTATAAAAGCTCCTTTTCGAGTCTCTCGCGGATGTTCCTTGAAGTAACGTACTTGCCTTCCGTGCCTCCCAATGGAGATGTGTTCACGGAAAACACTATCGAGATAGTCGGCTCATCAACTATAATCCTCGGCAGAGGCTTGGGGTTTTCTATATCAGTTATGGTATCTCCTATGTTTATGCCTTCGATCCCTGCAAGCGCTACGATATCACCCACAGTAGCATCCTTTATCTCAACCCTTTCGAGTCCCTGGAATCCGTATAATGAGACAACTTTTGTCTTTATCGCTTCTCCTTCGCTGTTTATCATCGCAATCCAACCACCAATCTTTACAGAGCCGGAGAATATCTTTCCAATTGCAAGCCTTCCTACATAGTCGTTGTAATCTATGTTAGTCACAAGCAGTTGAAGCGAGTCTTTTTCATCTCCCTCAGGCACCGGGATTGATTTTATGATCTGCTCAAACAACAGCTTCAGATCCTCAGAGTCATCATCGAGATTGAGTTTTGCAATCCCTGTCTTTGCATTTGTATAGACTATGGGGAAATCGAGCTGCTCTTCAGTTGCATCAAGGTCAATGAACAGGTCATAGACCTCGTTCAGAACCTCCTGAATCCTTGCATCAGGCCTGTCTATCTTGTTTATTACAATAATTGGAGGGAGATTAAGTTCCAATGCCTTTTTAAGAACAAATCTTGTCTGAGGCAGCGGGCCTTCAGATGCATCAACCAGTAAAAGCACACCGTCAACCATTTTAAGGGTCCTTTCGACCTCGCCTCCGAAATCAGCATGGCCCGGTGTGTCAACGATATTTATCTTTGTCCCCAAATAATCAACAGCAGTGTTCTTTGCCATTATCGTAATGCCCTTTTCCCTCTCAAGGTCAATGTTGTCCATAACGCGCTCTCTGACCTGCTGGTTTGCCCTGAATATACCTGACTGTCTGAGCATGCAGTCAACAAGCGTGGTCTTTCCATGGTCAACATGGGCAATAATAGCAATATTTCTTAAATCTTCACGTTTCACAATTAACCTCTTTTTTGTAGATTTTAAAACTCCTGGCAACTACGGTGAGGCAGGAGAATCGCACCTCAAATGCAGAACTTCTATGATTCTAAAATCAAGGGCTGTATGTAGTTTAAACCTTATCTTCATTAAAAAGCAATTTTATCTGAAATTATGAAACCCTAAAACCTCAGAAACGCCCCTATTCCCCCTGCATTTGAAAGCTCCCTGTTATCGGATATAACCTCTACCAATGCGCCCATCTCAACTGTCCTCTGGGCAGCAAGCTCTACAAGATAACCGACTCCCTCCATCTCACCGCTGCAGTAGGGGCAAGGGGACACCTTCTGCCTTGTAAGATACCTGCACTTCCTGCAGGCATAACCGGAATCCTTGAACTCGTTTATAAATACAAGTTTCATTATCCTTCCCTCCTGAATGGCATTCAGAACATCCTCTATCCCCAGGACTGCATTTTCTTTTTTCATTGCAGCAGTTAAAAGTTCAGAAACAGTTGTCTTTTGTTTTTCCCTCTCAAACTCTCCTATTGCAAGCTTGACCTTCTCAAATATTTCATTATTCCCGGCAAACATCTCGGCAGAAAAAGAGCCTATTACCTTTTCACCGGCTGGCCTGGGAAGCATCTCCCTTACCCTTATAACTGCATCTTCAGACCCTCCTATTACTATTCCCCTTATTTCCTCTTCTGCCAGAAATAACTCCAGTTTTTTCATGACGTCTTTAAGGTGGAGACCTACATGATAATCAATATGCCTCTCATAGTGATTTTGCGAGAGAGCAAACCAGCCGCCCTTTTTATGTTTTCCGGGTATATCAGGAGTATGTATCTCGCCATATTCTTCAATCTCGCCAAGATGTACAAGGAAAAGACGCGCGGCTTCTTTATCAACAAGGAGCACCGCATACCGCTGATAGTTATCCAGTATATCAAGCAGCTGTTTTATATACGGTGTTTTATCAACTACAATCTCATTCCTTACAGGGACTGCAAGGTTATACTCTTTCCAGAATGACTGTTCAGACGAACTGAGGATTGCAAGTCCTTTCTTAAACCCCCTTTTACTGCTGATAAAAAATGACTCGATATTCCCGATATCAGCTTTAATTTTTTTAAGTATCTTTTTGTCTGTTCCTTCCGAGATATCCCTGAGCATATTTTTAAAGTGTATTACATAGTCTCCTTTTGCATTGGTAACAGGATTTACATTCAGATAGAGGCTCACAAAATAGCTGCCGTTGCCCTGAAGCGCTGCAATCTCTCTTAATTCTTCCCTGTTAAGCATTTGTACCTCCTTCTATGTTTCTGAATATTGCAAAGACTGATATAAACAAGGCCAAAACCAGCGGCCCCATTATGAACCCTATGACCCCAAAAAAATTTATCCCCCCAAGCACGCTGAAGAATATCAGCAGTGTAGGCATCTTGGTCCTGCCGCTTATTATGATGGGCTTAAGTATGTTATCAACTATGCCTATCACCAAAGCCCCGAAAAGCAAAAGCCCTATGCCTTTCATGTAACTGCCGTGCAGGAGCAGGTAAGCGCTCGCCGGCCCCCATACTGTGAAGGTCCCGAGCATGGGCAGAAATGACATTATTGCCATTGTAGTTCCCCACAGCACAGGAGATTTGATATCAAGCGCAAAGAAAGCGATTCCTCCAAGCAAGCCCTGGACCATCGCGACCATGATACCGCCATAAACTGTTGATACAATCATATCCTTGGTCTGGGATGCAAGCTTGGTCTTCTGTTCATCGGAAAACGGCAGATAAGCCTTTATTTTGTTTAAAAAATCCGGGCCGTCCTTCAGGAGAAAAAATATCGCAAAAGACATAAATATAAAATCTATAATTATCCTGGCAATATTAGAAACCCACAAGGAAAGATTGTTCAATAAACTCTCGCCGAATTTCTTGAGATTCCCGACTATAATGTCGCCTATTTCTATGTCCTTAATGCCAAAATGGGACTGGAGCTTTGCCGTAAAGCGTGAAATCACCGGATCATTCAAGACACCTTTTATAGAATCCAGCGCCTCATTATCAAGCTTCTCAGCCACAGCTCTTAGTTCTTTCAGAAGAACAAAAGATAATGAAAAAAACGGCCCGACGATTACAAAAAGAATTAATACAACAGTCAAAAAAGATGCAAAAACCATAGATTTGGTATACCGCAATATAAAAGTATATGCCGGGTAGAAGACTATAGAGAAAACCGCTGCCCAGGCAAGGGCAGCAAGAAATGGCTGGAGTATCTCATATGTCAGATACCCAAGCAAAAAAAGAATTGCTACGGATGTTAAGACATAAAACCTATTTCCTCCCAAGCGATGCCTCCACAAAAGACCTGAAGATTTTTTCCGACAGTTTATCCTGTAAACGTTCAGGATGCCACTGGACACCCAGAAGAAACGGGTAGTCTTCCTTACAAAAGGCCTCTATAATGTTATCGGCAGACATGCCAATTGACTTTAATCCATGGCCGAGAACCTTTATTGCCTGATGATGGGAGCTGTTCACAGTAAACTCACCCCTCCCGATAAACTTATTATCACTAACCCTGATTACATGATAGTCCTTTTTATGGTCGAGCGCCACAGGCATCTGCAACCCTATGTCCTGATAAAGGCTTCCCTTAAAAGCAACATTGATAAGCTGCATCCCATAACATATGCCCAGCACAGGTTTCCGCAATTTAATTATCTCATGTATGACTGCTAATTCAAAGTCGCTTCTGTCCCTGTCAACAAGCTTCATGTCATAATTTACTTTTTCGTTGTAATAAGAAGGGTGGAGGTCATCGCCGCCGGGGATAAGAAGGCCGTCAATATTTACCGCAAGATTTTCAATGCATTTGGAAGGCGCTAACAATATCGGGCAGGCGCCTGCGGCCTCAACAGCCTCTGCATACCGCTTATTGAGTTTTAGATATTTATCCTCAATGTCAGCAGTTATGCCTATACACGGTCTCAACAGAGCCTCAGACTCTCAGCTTTCCGCCTGTCTCTGCTGTGATATATTTGACAATGTTCTGATGCAGGTCTTCCACCTCAGTTTCCGTAAGCGTCCTGTTCCTTGACCTGTACCTTATTGTGAATGCAAGACTTTTCTCACCCTCAGGTATATGCTTGCCCTTATAGAGATCAAAGATAGAGACCTCCTCTATGAGTTCCGAGGGATAGGCTCTTATCAGGTTCCCGACATCGGATGAACTGAGCCTCTCATCCACAATGATTGCTATATCGCGTTCTATGCACGGAAATTTTGGTATTGGCGAATATTCCAGCGAAACAGGGAGCATGGAAATCAATTTATCAATATCTATCTCAAATACAATAATCTCGGGTTTCAGCACCTTCAAATCCAATTTATCTGTCACCACAGGTGAAAGCGCACCGAGAAAACCAACATTCGAGCCTGAAACACGGATATCACATGATTGTCCGGGATGAAGAAATGTCTCCCGCGTCGGAGCAAACGTATAGCCTCTGACATGCAAGTCCTCAAACAAGGCCTCAATCGTGCCTTTGACAAGATAAAAGCTGTCAGCATCTTCTTTCCACAAAGAAGGCAGTTTTTCCACATAATAGATGCCTGCCATATACGTAATCTCAAGCGGCAGAGGCCTTCCTATATCCTCGAATACCCTGGATACCTCGAATATCTTTATGTCCTTAATTCCCCTTGAAAAGTTATAGATAAAATTCCCGATTAAACCCGGGATAAGCGTTGTACGAAGCAATGAGTCCTCTTTCCTGAGCGGGTTTTTTATGGAGATAGCCTTGCGCCTCCCGTCTCCTTCAGGAATATGGAGAAGGTCCATATCAGCCTCATTCATAAAGCTGTAATTTATCGCCTCATTGAATCCTGATTTCCTTACAATATCTTTTATCCTTAAAACAGAGGTGCGTTTCCTGTTTGAATTTACTGCCGTAATACTTGCCTTAGGTATAGTTGTCTGTATTTTATGATACCCATAAATACGGGCTATCTCTTCAATAACATCTGCCGCCCTCTTAATGTCAAGCCGGAATGCAGGGGGAGTTATTATAAAGGAATCCGGGCCTGCATCTGCGCCAATGTTTAATTTCTTAAGCATATTAATCATCGCTGCATGCGGGATATCTGTTCCAAGAACTCTGTTCACCGTATCGTATTTCACATTTATAGAAACGGGCACATATTTTTTTGGATAAACATCAATCTTCCTGTAAATCCTGCCGCCAGCAATTTCCTGCACCAGGGCTGCTGCCCTGTCAAGCGCCTTGTCCAGAAACTCTATGTCCGCTCCCCTCTCAAATCTGTAAGAAGACTCTGATTTAAGCCCTAATGCCTTTGACGTCCTCCTTATTGACGTGGGCTCAAAGTAAGCGCTCTCAAGGAATATGTCTTTTGTGGAATCAGTTACCTCGGTGTCAGCGCCTCCCATAATACCTGCAACTGCAACAGGATTTTTTGCATCCCATATAAGAAGCGCATCAGCAGGCAATTTTCTTTCAACTCCATCCAGAGTCACTATATCATTGTCTTTTCCAGCCACGCCTGCTTTTATGGTCTTCCCGTTCAGCGTATTGAGGTCAAAGGCATGTAATGGATGGCCAAGCTCTAAAAGAACGTAGTTTGTTACATCAACAATATTATTTATAGACCTTATGCCGCATTTAACTATCCTGTTTTTGAGCCATTCAGGAGAATTGGATACCTTTATCCCCTTAATGATTCTTCCGGCATACCTGTGGCATAAACCGGCATCTGAAATCTCCACCTTAAAGTCAGGCGCTGAAGCATCCTCCGTCAGCTTATATTCAGGGGATTTAAGGGGTAAATCAAGGGCTGCCGAAAGCTCCCTTGCAATACCAAATACGCTGAGGCAGTCAGGCCTGTTCGGAGTAACGTTCACTTCAAAAACAGCATCGTCATCGAACCGCTCGATTCCCTCGACTTCAAGGCCTATCATTGTAAGTGTTTCAGCGGTCTCTTCAGGGCTGATGGAGATATTAATAAATTCTTTTAACCAGTTAAATGTAATGCGCATGATGGTTATTATATCCTTGATAACCGGAGATTGACAAGGAAAAGTTTACACCCAAAAACAGAGATAGAAAATTGTCTCCCCGATAAATCCCGCTCACCTCGGTTGCGAGTCGTACCGACCTGCGGGAGGGGGCAAGGGGGAGGGGTATTTTTTATTCCCCCTCCTACTAAGAATTTGTGTTATAAGATTTATATAAACGGGTTTTACCCGTT
>CAKKPR010000174.1 GCA_919901705.1 Thermodesulfovibrionales bacterium
TTGCCTCTGAGAATCCATAGTCTATGTCTGCCCTGAAGGTGTGAAGCGGAACCCTTCCTTCCCTGTACCACTCATCCCTTGCTATTTCTGCTCCGGCAAGCCTGCCGGAACATGCAACCTTTACCCCTTGCGCCCCGAATCTCTGCGCTGATATGACTGCCTTTTTCATCGCCCTTCTGAATGCAATCCTTTTCTCAAGTTGAAGCGCTATATTTTCAGCAACAAGCTGCGCATCGATCTCAGGTTTTCTTATCTCCTTTATATCTATTGCAACCTGTTTTCCTGTCATTGTCTCAAGCTCTTTCCGAAGTTTTTCAACCTCGATTCCCTTCTTGCCAATTATTATTCCCGGCCTTGCAGTATGAATTATTATTCTTGCCTTTTGTCCTGCCCTTTCAATCTCTACCTTTGCAATGCCTGCATGAAACAACCTGCCCTTGATAATCTTCCTGATGGTAATATCTTCGTTCAACTGGTCCGCATATCCCCTCTTGGCATACCATCTGGAATCCCATGTTTTTATTATTCCAAGTCTAATTCCTATTGGATGCGTCTTCTGCCCCAAAATCTACCTCCGTTCTAATTTTCCTCTGATAAAACTACAGTTATATGGCTCATCCTTTTCCTGATGACATTAGCCCTGCCCATTGACCTGGGCTCCATCCTTTTCAGCGAAGGCCCCTGATCAACAAATGCCTTAACATTCATATCCTCCGGGTTAACTGCCTTTTTCTGCTCTGCATTCGCCATAGCAGACTTTAATACTTTCCCAACTATATCTGCCCCTCTGTAAGGCATAAATCTCAGGGCAATCAAGGCATCTCCGGCCTTTTTGCCCCTTATAAGGTCAATGACCCTGCGCGCCTTTCTCGGAGTAATTCTTACAAATTTTAATATAGCCTTTGATTCCATATAAGTCCGGTTCCTTTTTATGCTTTCGCAGGCGCTGCTGCTGATTTTTCAGCCCTTGAATGGCCTCTGAATGTTCGTGTCGGTGAAAACTCACCAAGTTTGTGCCCAACCATATTTTCTGTGACATACACAGGTATAAATTTTTTGCCGTTATGAACAGCGAATGTATAGCCTATAAAGTCAGGCACTATTGTTGAACGCCTGGACCATGTCTTTATAATCTTTTTCTCACCTGTTTCTATCAACGCCTTAACCTTCTTCATTACTTTTTCATCAACAAAAGGTCCTTTTTTTAATGAGCGCGGCAATTTATTTCCTCCTCTTTACTATAAACTTATCAGTACGTTTATTATGTCTAGTTTTAACGCCTTCAGGCTTACCCCATGGAGAACACGGAGGACGGCCACCTGAACTTTTGCCCTCACCACCACCCAAAGGATGATCTACAGGGTTCATGGCAACGCCTCTTACGTGAGGCCTCCTGCCAAACCATCTTATCCTGCCTGCTTTTCCGTAAGAAATGTTTTCATGCTCAACATTACTGACCTGCCCTATGGTAGCCATGCACCCGGAAGGTATAAGCCTGACCTCTCCTGAAGAGAGCCTTACCTGCGCATATTTTTCATCCTTGGCTACAAGCTGAACAGAGGCACCGGCGCTCCTTGCAAGTTTTGCCCCCTGTCCCTCTTTGATCTCTACGTTATGTATAAATGTGCCCAATGGTATCTCATTTATAGGCAATGCATTCCCTGTTTTAATATCCGCCCCTTTTCCTGAAACCACCTTATCACCGACCTGAAGCTGCATGGGAGCAATTATATAACGCCTTTCACCATCTTTATACTTCAGCAACGCAATCCTTGCGGATCTGTTCGGATCATACTCAATAGTTTCAACTGTTGCCGGAACACCAGCCTTATCTCTTCTAAAATCAATAATCCTGTATACCCTTTTATTTCCACCGCCGCGCTGCCAGACAGTAACACGGCCGTTGTTGTTTCTTCCGCCGGTTTTCTTTATAGTCCCAAGCAACGGCTCATAAGGTTTGTCTGTTGTTAGGTCCTTGAAATCAGAAACCGTCTGAAATCTTCTGCCGGGCGAGGTCGGATTATATTTCCTAATTCCCATTATGCACCCTCAACAAAGTCAAGTTTTTCACCCTTTTTCAGGGTAACTACCGCTTTCTTCCTATCCGGCCTTTTGCCGATAGATTTCCCTTGCCGTTTCCACTTGCCATTCGTATTTATGGTAGCTACTTTCTCCACTTTTACTTTAAAGATTTCTTCTATGGCATGCTTGACCTCAATCTTGTTTGCGCCCTTTGCCACTTCAACAAGTATCTTATTCTCCGATTCCTTGAGGTTGCTTCCCTTCTCTGTAAAAAGCGGTTTTTTAATGATCGAATACAGGTTTGTCATGCTGTCTCAGCCTCCTCAAGTATTGCAACCGCTCCCTTTGCGATAAGAACCCTGTTATGGCTAAGCACATTGTAAGCATTCAGGTCTGCAGCACGCGAGACATGAACCCCCGGGATATTTCTTGCGGAAAGCTTTACTGCATCATTATTTTCCGGTATCACTACAAGAAGACTCTTGCCGTCCAATCCAAGATTCCTGATTATGGAGGTCATATCTTTTGTCCGCGGCTTAGCGATTGATATGTCATCTATAAATATAATCTCTCCGTCTGCAAGTTTTGCTGACAATGCCGCCTTTAATGCCAGCCTCTTTGCCTGCTTTGGCATGCTGTATGAGTAGTCACGGGGCTGCGGCCCGAATATCGTGCCTCCCTTTCTCCACAACGGGGAACGACTACTCCCGACCCTTGCCCTTCCGGTATGTTTCTGTTTCCATGGCTTCCTTCCGCCTCCGCTCACAAGGCCTTTTGTCTTTGTCGCATGCGTCCCCTGTCTCTGATTGGCAAGGAAGTTAACAACAGCCGCATGCAAAATATCATTTTTCTTCCCCAGCCCAAAAATTTCCTCACGGAGACTAATCTTGCCTGCTGTATTATTATTCCTGTCTTTTATCTCTAAGTCAGGCATATTATTTTCCCTTCCTGATTTCTACATAAGTTCCCGGCGCTCCGGGAATGGCACCCTCGATAAGCAAAACATTCTGGTCAGGTTTAACAGCCGCTATCGTAAGGTTCTTCACCGTAACACGCTCAGAACCCATATGCCCCGGCATACCCTGATTTTTCCATACCCTTGAAGGATAAGAACTCGCGCCTATAGAGCCCGGCGCACGGTAAAACATAGAACCGTGAGAAGCCGGCCCGCCTGCAAATTTATGCCTCTTAATCACTCCCTGAAAGCCCTTGCCTTTTGAAACACCTGTTACAGAAACATTATCTCCCTTGGCAAATTTTTCAACTGTAACAAGGTCTCCGACCTTCAGGTCTCCCATGGGAAATTCTTTCAATATTTTATGGGGCTTAACCCCTGACTTCTTAAACATGCCTGCCATCGGCTTACTTACCTTTTTCTCCTTTTTAACCTCTTGAAACCCTATTTTGACAGCCTCATATCCGTCTTTTTTAAGTGTCTTAACCTGTATAACACAACATGGCCCGGCTTCAACTACTGTCACAGGAATCATCTTCCCGTCTTCAGTAAATATCTGGGTCATGCCAAGTTTTTTCCCTAAAATCCCTGTCACAGTTTTATCTCCACGTCAACTCCTGCTGCAAGCTCAAGCTTCATAAGCGCATCAACTGTCTGAGGAGTCGGGTCATATATATCAATAAGCCTCTTGTGTGTTCTTATCTCAAATTGCTCTCTCGACTTTTTATCAACATGAGGCGACCTTAAAACAGTTATCTTGCTTATCCGTGTCGGCAAAGGAACAGGTCCCGCTATCCTTGCACCTGTTCTCTGGGCGGTATCAACTATCTCTTTAACAGAGCGGTCAAGCACCCTGTGGTCATACGCTTTCAGTTTTATCCTGATTTTTTGGTCCATTATCTTTTCACTTTTTCGCCTCAGGCGAACCCGCTGTGGCGGGCAACCTTCCTTTTAATTTTCTCATCTTATGCTATTACCTCTGTAACAACTCCTGCTCCCACTGTCCTGCCGCCTTCTCTTATCGCAAATCTCAGCTCCTTCTCCATTGCAATCGGCG
>CAKKPR010000175.1 GCA_919901705.1 Thermodesulfovibrionales bacterium
TAAAGTCAAGGACTTAACATAAAATACCTGCCGTAACATTCCTTATAAAAATGGTTGACATTTGTTCCTGATGTATGCGATAGTAGCAGCAAGTTACGGAAGTTTTTGTCAGATGAGGGCCGCAAAAACTTTTGTTTTTGCGCCTTTTTTTATTTGGCATCTTCCGGACTAATAATTTTTCCAAGGAGGATTTAGCAGATGTCTAAGGGTGCAGTGAAGTGGTTCAATGAGAGCAAGGGGTTTGGTTTTATTACTACAGATGAAGGCAGCGATGTCTTTGTCCACTTTTCATCAATTTCAGGCGACGGGTTTAAAACACTTGCAGAAGGTGATGCTGTCAGCTTTGACATTGAAAAAGGTCCAAAAGGTCCGAGGGCTATAAACGTTGCAAAGATTTAAAGCCAAAAAGCCGCTATTGTAATACATGCGTCTTTTCTTTCAAAAATGACAATTACAACACACATTCTCTAAAGGAGGAGAAAAATGAAGAAGATTTATGTTGGAAACCTTTCTTACAAAATGAGCGAAGAAGACTTAAAAGAGGTCTTTGCAAAAATAGGAGAGGTTCAATCTGCGAAGATTATCACAGATGCAGCAACAGGCCGTTCAAAGGGATTTGGTTTTGTAGAGATGACCTCTGACGAGGATGCCGATAAGGCAATCTCAAGCCTCAACGGTACAAACCTTATGGATAGAACCATCACTGTCAGCGAAGCAAGACCCCAGCGCGAAAAAGGCAGTTTTGCCGGTGGTGCTGGTGCTGGAAGAGAAAAAAGGAAAGGGTTTGACAGCAGCAGAGGGGGAAGGAAACCTGGCAATTGGAGATAAGGGTAAGCGGTAACGATATTGAAAGAGCTATAAAACTCCTCAAGCGGGAGCTGCAGAAAGATGGCCTGCTTAAAGAGCTGAAGAAAAGGTCTTTCTATGAAAAACCTTCCGTTAAAACAAGAAGAAAGCAACGAGAGGCACAAAAAAGAAGAATCAAAACCGCCAGATTAAAAAGGCAGAACAAAACCATTATTTAGCTCAATACTGAGTTCTTATATTTGTTTTCACTGCAAATATTCATCTATGCCGGTTTGCGCCCTCAGCCTTTGATAGATAATATCAGCCATATTAAACAGGTTGACTGTGTCTTCCCTGTTGTACATTATGAGCAGGTCAAGGGCCTCTGTGCTTCCATTGCTTGCATACGCCCAGAGCTTTACGGCGTCATAGCCGTCCATCCCCTTGACTGCCTCCGGTCTTTCGATTCCAAGGTCAATCTCAAGCCTCTTAAGCCCGCCCTGAAAACCGAGCTTCCTTGCGCCAAAACACAGGTCAAAGTGAGGTTTATCAAACTTCATGTCAGGCATTGCTCTCATGAGAAACGGGATATCAAATGCAGCGCCATAGAATGTTATGAGGTATTTGTATGCAGAAAGTTCTTTGTTAAGATTCTCAGGCGAAAGCCCATTACCCTTTATGAAGGATTTGTAATCGTAGCCATTGTAAAGCCCGACCGCAGTCACATACCCGCCCTTGTCGGGCATAAGGCCATTTGTCTCTATGTCAAGGCAGGCCGCTTCACCCTTAAACACATCAAAGAGCCTCCAGTGCTCCCTCCTTTTTATGGCGCCGGCAAAATATTTTGCATTAGCATTATCAAGTTCACGCGCGGCAGAAGAGAGCTGTTCGTCAAAAAAGGGTTTCTTGTTCCGGTTTATACATTTCATATCTGAGGCAGATAAAAAATCATCCCATGTCAGTATGCCGCTTTTCCAGAGTTTCCTCTCAAGCCTCTCACCGATTCCGTTTAATATGCTGAATGTATTCCTTATCATGATATAACCAATTTATTATATACTTTATCCTCCTGAAAAAGCTAAGCAGTTATCCCTGACCGAAAAATAGAGATAGAAAGTTGTCATTGCGAGTGAAACGAAGCAATCTATCCTTTTGCGATGAGATTGCCACGGTCGAAACGACCTCGCAATGACAGCATAAGCAAGACTTTTGCAAGAATCTCAAATTGAATGTTATAACGCGCTGTCAAGGGGAATAAGGACTATTCCTATCCGCCGGTTCTTCGCCTTTCCTTCTTCTGTTTCATTTGCTTCAACAGGCCTGTATTCTGCATACCCTGCGGGACTCAGAAGTTTTGGGTCTATCCCCTTCTCCTGCAGGTACCTAACAACATTGGTTGCTCTTGCATTTGAGAGCTCCCAGTTGGTTGCAAACTTTTTTGCTATCCGCGACCCGATAGGGACATTGTCAGTATGCCCCTCGATCCTTATCTGCTTATCCGCCACTTTCTTCAAAATCCCGGCAACCCTGTCAAGCACTTTTTTGCCGGCCTTCTTTACATCTGCGCTTCCGGAATCAAATAATATCTTGTCCACCATGCTTAAGGAAAGCTTGTCTCTAAGCTGGGTGACTGCTATCTCGCCCTTTTTTATTTCCTCATTCAGTTCAGTAACAAGGCTTGTATAGGTCTTCTTGAGCTCTTCTATTGCCTTTTCCTTTTCCTCCAGCGCCTTTGATTTCTCCTGAGAAAGCCCTGCTATCGCTGTCTTTAACTCTGATATCTGCATATCTTTTGCTTTCAACTCATTTTCTATCTCTTTTATCCTGCCCTCCTTTTCAGACAGCTTTGCCCTGAGGTCCGTGACATTCCTTGTTAGTTCATCCTTTTTGGCATCAAGCAGCTGCTTGAGATTTGCATCTTCCTCCCTGAGCTTCGAGAGTTCTGTTTCGAGATTTTTCTTTTCCGCCTCTTTTACCTTAAGGTTTTCTTCAAGGGTTGAAACATCTTTTTTAAGGTTAGCAATATCAGCAAGGCTTGCATCATATTTGGACTGCGATACTACACATCCGGCAAAGAACAACATCCCCAAGACAATTGAAAGCATTCTTACAAGTTTCATAATCGCACCTCCTGTAATATTCTGGTTTGAATCAATTATATCAAATTCCTGAAATTTCTCAGATAAAAATATTCCTTGATAATACTTATGGTATAATTCATTTATGGGGAATGCAAGGGCGTATCTTCTGATTTCAGGGAAGGTGCAGGGAGTCTTCTTCAGATCCTTCACGGAAGATGTTGCGCGTTCCATGGGGCTTAAGGGATGGGTAAAAAATTGCAGCGACGGGAAAGTAGAGGCAGTCCTCGAAGGCAAAAAGGATGATATTGAAAAAGCTATCAGATCCTGTTACAAAGGGCCTCCTGCAGCAAGGGTAAGTTCAATAGATGTCAGATGGGAAGATTGTAAAGACGAGTTTCAAGCATTTTCTACACGATATTTTTAAGGAAGAAACATCCTCAAAAAGCTGATTTAAATCTCCTCAGCCTCAGGGCATTTGAAACTACTGTTACCGACGACATACCCATAGCAGC